>DAIQNU010000247.1:0-5640 GCA_036788235.1 Cyclobacteriaceae bacterium | reverse complement strand
ATTTGTATCTTCGAACCAACATACTAAAACCAACTCAACCAAAATTGGATCTTTCTTCCTGTTACGTGAGGACACGAAACAGGGCATTGAGATTGGTTCCGTATAAGTTCCATTCTTACTCGAAGAGCATAATTGTTCGTAGAGACATGAACCATGGCGAAAGTAAGAAATCCCGAAGGGATGGCAGGATTATAGATAAAAGCACGTAAATACATGGGTGAAAACCCTGAAAGGGTGATATCAAAAAAGTATTGACACCCCTACGAGGTTAGAAATTTAAATGTAAAATCTATCCTAAAAAACAACACTCATTTGGAGTTAATTTGAAGGGACACCAGTCCTCTTATCGCTACCTTTAGGTTAATCGTATTACATGAATATAGATTTTTCAAGCTTTTACAGTAATCAGCCTGGTTTGTGAAGAAATGAACCTTGGCGAGATAAATTGATATTTGAGTTGCGGGTACCTGATTTTCGCATATCAAACATTTCGGACTTAAAATCAATAAGAAATAGCTACGCGCAAATTCACGTACTGCGGATTGTCAATTTCACGGATTATAAAATCTGCAACATCTTCATAGGTAATTTCTTTGGTACCGGGCAGCGAAAAAGTATCTTTTAGTCGGTAATCGCCACTTCTTTCTCCATGATGCATTTCGGTCGGACAAACAAAAGTCCAATCTAAATTGGAGTCTCTGATTAGATGATAGGCCTGCAAATGTGCATTGGAAGCTTCCTTTAAATTGGTGGGAAAATAATAAGCATTTCTAAGCAATCGGTGTTCGTCGAGTTGCAGTACACCTGAGCTGCCAATGGCTATAATTCTTGATACTTTACAAACAGTAGATACGGCAATTACATTTTTCATACCCACATACAAAACTGACAAATCGCTGCCTCCGCTCGCTCCGATCGCAGATACTACCACATCGCAGCCTTGAATTGTTTGTTTTAGATCGTCTCTATTTAAAATATCACCGGTAAATTTTTTGAGTGCCTTATGGCTAATATCAAGGCCTCCGCCATGTCTTGACAGTGCCTGTACAGTATGTCCAGCCTCAAGTGCATATTCTGTGATTTTGATTCCAAGATTACCGGTGGCTCCGATTACAGCAATTTTTTTCATAATACATCAAGGTTGTCCTAGAGGTAAATATAAAACTATACGCTCGAGATCCTACCATAGTTATGAAAAAGCCATTGTTCCGGGCGGAAGCAATGGCGTATGTTAAAGACAAATGATTTAGTGCTGCTCTAAGGATAATTGCTGAGCTGATCCGATTTTTGGCACATTTTATTCACTATCATGCTGATGTTTGAGCGGTTGAACTCAAATTCATACATTCCATCTTCATCGTAAATTTTCAAGGTTTTAAAATCGTAGGAACTGGCCTTTAGCAATCCGCCAAAATATCTCATAACTCGGGTTTTATAGGAAAGATCCTGCATTTTAGATAAAGAAATTACCGAATGTCCATCACTAGAGACATCATCGCTTAACATGATCGTAAAAATATTGGCTTCACTATCCAGAATAATGGTAACCTGTGCAGATTCTATGTCTATTTCTTCGATGGTCTTCGCACAAAAACCTGGTAATGCTACACTCAACAAAAAGGCAAAAGAGATGGCTATAAGTTTCATAACTGGTCGGTATTTTTAAGTTCGATGAAAAAATATCCAATCCTTATGCCACTATTCATATAGTGCTTATTTTCAATGTCTTATGAAATATAATTGCTTTTTAATTCAAAATAAATGATCGATAACGGACACATAAAGTTCGATGATGAACGCTTTTGCAAGAAAGCTAAAAGTAAATTTCATTGGCCACCCTGTAGGTATTGGCATGGGCCTCCACGATCTCCGAAACCCTGGTGGCATAGCCACCGCCCATGCTCACGACCACAGGCAGGCTATTGGCTTTAGCCGTTTTGAAAACGAAGGCATCGCGCATTCGGCAGCCTGCTATACTCATGCCAAGTCGCCCTAGTTTGTCCGTTGCCAACACATCGACCCCGGACAAATAAAACATGAAATCAGGCTGCACTTCATCCATTAGCTTAGGCAAGGTTTCTGTCAATCTTTTCAGATAGGTTTTGTCGTCAGTTCCATCTTCCAGCTCTATATCAAGATCGGAGATTTCCTTGTGCATTGGATAATTTTTCTTGCCGTGCATGCTAAAAGTGAATACATTGGGATTATCGCTAAAGATGCTGGCGGTGCCATTTCCCTGATGTACATCGAGGTCTACAATCAGTATCTTCGAAAATTCACCACTTTTCAATAATTGATGGGTAGCTATAGCCATATCATTGAGCAGGCAAAAACCTTCGCCGCGATCTGCAAAGGCATGGTGGGTACCGCCGGCCACATTCAAAGCGACTCCATAGGTCTGGGCATATTGTGTGCATTCGATCGTACCGCCTGTTATTATACACTCCCGTTCGACTAAAGCTTTACTGTAAGGAAAACCAATTCGCCTGATTTCTTGGCTTTCAAGATTTCCATAGTTTAGCTTGTCCCAATAGGACTTATAATGTGTAGTCAAAATTTGCTGTTCTGTGGCAGGTGATGGAGAGAATAAATTTTCTTGCTGAATGGTGCCTTCATATAATAACTGCTCTGGAATAAGCTCGTATTTTATCATGGGAAAACGATGTCCTTCGGGTAATGGATGGCAGTAGTTTTCGTTCCAGGCAATCTTAATCATAGGTACTTTTTAACAGATTGTGCAGCTTTTGGTTTTTAAAAAAAAAATTGTCATTTTTTTGGCATAAAAAAACAGGCTTTCCAATAGTGAGCAAAGGAGGATGGTTATAAATTAAGTCACCCAATACCTCCAAAACACCTACTTGAAAGCCTGTATATTAAACATCAATTAAACATCAAGCTTTTTCTCTGAGCCCTTTGTACTCATCAAGGTATTTTATTGTTTGGTTAAAAACATTCTCGGCGGTATAGCCAAATTTTTGATCTAAAACCGAGGCAGGTGCAGAATATCCAAAATGATCGAGGCCTATTACCTTGCCAAATGGCCCTGCCAGACCTTTGAGCGTAACTGGCAGGCCTGCGGTAAGTCCCAGTACAGGAATGCCTGCTGGTATTACCTCCTCTTGGTATTCCTGGCTTTGCTCACGGAACAAACCTTCAGAAATTGCCGAAACAATAGAAATTTTAAGTCCTTTTTCTTTTTCAAGTTTTTCAGCACCTGATACCATGGTAGATACTTCAGAACCATTTGCTACAAAGATTATGTCTGGTTTACCATCCACTTTTTTAACTAAATAAGCGCCTTTTTCAGCACCAGTTGCATCCTTGTAGCGTGTGCTTCCCGGCATGGCTGGCAGTGCTGTTATATTTTGTCTTGATAGCAACAAAGCAGTTGGAGAGTCTGTATTTTCCAAAGCCATTTTCCATGCCACATTGGTCTCAAGTCCGTCCGCAGGGCGTAGTACCAGCATGCTCTTTTTGCCATCATGATTTTTGAGTTGCTCAAGCAAACGAATTTGTGCTTCCTGTTCAACTGGCTGATGCGTTGGGCCATCTTCACCTACCCTAAAAGCATCATGAGTCCAAACATATTTCACAGGCAATTTCATAAGTGCAGCCAATCGAACGGCAGGTTTCATAAAGTCAGAAAATACGAAGAACGTTCCGCAAACCGGAATTACCCCGCCATGTAGTGCCATTCCATTGGCAATACCAGCCATGGTGAGTTCTGCCACACCTATTTGCAAAAAGGCACCAGAGAAATCGCCTTTAATAAATGAAGTGGTTTTTTTCAAGAATCCATCAGTTTTGTCGCTGTTTGATAAATCGGCAGATGCTACAATCATATTTTCGATGGACTCTGCAAAATGTGCTAATAATGTTCCTGATGCTGCCCTGGTAGCCAATACATCTTTTTGCTCTATCTTGCTAAAGTCAATTTTCGGCGCCTTTCCACTCATAAACTGATTCCATTTTTTGGCCAGTTCAGTATTTTCTTTCTCCCACTTAGCTTGTTTCTGTTTGCTTTCTGCGGCTTGTTCAGCCTTTTCTTTCAAAACCTTTTCCCAGAATTCGGCTACTTCAGGAAAAATAACGAATGGATTTTCAGGATCCCCTTTTAAGTTGGTTATACTCTTGGCAAATGAGGCTCCAGCTTCCGACAATGGCATACCATGCGTAGAAACTTTTCTTTCAAATGAAGAACCGTCTTCTGCTAAGGCACCCTTACCCATAATGGTTTTACCAATAATCAATACAGGTTTCTCATTTTGCGATGTGGCATTTTTCAAAGCAGTTCTTATGGCATCAATATCATTACCTTCTATGGTTACTACTTCCCAGCCCCAAGCCTCGTATTTTTTAGCCGTATCTTCATCTGTAACTTTATTTGTCTCTGAAGAAAGTTGTATATCATTGGCATCGTAAAACATTACCAGATTGCCTATGCCAAGGAAGCCGGCTATTCTACCTACACCTTGTGAAATTTCTTCCTGAATACCACCATCAGAAATATACACGTAAGTACGATGTGTCATCCACTCGCCAAAACGATGCGCCAAAAAACGCTCGGATATAGCTGCGCCAAGAGCCATGGCATGCCCTTGACCCAATGGACCGCTCGTATTTTCTACACCTCTTTCAACATCAAGCTCCGGGTGGCCTGGTGTTACGCTCTCCCACTGTCGGAAGTTTTTGAGGTCATCCATTGAATAATTACCAAGTAATGATAAGGTGCTGTACAACATGGGTGACATGTGTCCGGGATCGAGAAAAAAACGATCGCGATTAGCCCAATTTTTATCGGCTGGATCAAATCTTAAAAATTCAGCAAACAAAACTGACATAAAATCAGCACCGCCCATTGCACCACCGGGGTGTCCAGATTTGGCTTTTTCGACCATGGCGGCTGATAGTATTCTAATATTGTCTGCTGTACGTGATATAATTGAATTATTCATCATCTGATAGTTTAAGGATTATCGGGTGCAAATATAATATGCTAAGCTTACTTAGCAGGGATAAAATCGTTAAAAAAATACTATTTGCTAAATTAGTGCAATCGATTGAAATATATTAAAAACATATATTTGATCATAAAAGCAGATCAAGACATTTTTCGAGACTGTCGCGCCAATGTGGTATTTGCACTTTAAATATCTCTTTGATGTTTGTCTTATCCAGCAAAGAATAATGTGGTCTTGCCGCTGGTGTAGGATATGCTTCTGTTCTTATAGGCGTAAGCTCTACATTTAAATCGGCTTGAGAAAAAATTTGATGGGCGAAATCATACCAGGAAGCTACGCCCTCGTTGCTATAATGAAAAATGTTGCCCATTTCAGCGTCTGTTACTTTATCTTGCTCTCGCATTTCCATAATAGTTACAATCGTAGAAGCCAAATCGCGGGCATAGGTTGGTGTGCCAATTTGATCAAAAATCACCCCTAGTTTCTTTCTTTCTTTGCCCAACTTCAACATAGTTTTTACAAAATTGTTGCCATAAGAAGAATAAAGCCAGGAAGTTCGAATGATCAGCGTTGAAGGGTTGATTTTACGCGCTACTAACTCACCATCGTATTTTGTTTTACCATAGATACTGATTGGGTCAGGTATGTCAGTCTCCAAAAGCGGCAAATAGGTCTTGCC
>DAIQNU010000246.1:0-5675 GCA_036788235.1 Cyclobacteriaceae bacterium | reverse complement strand
ATTCCTTTTCGAATTAGTCTTGGCACTTCACTTAAAAAAACAGGAATATAATCTGCATATCCTTCCATTGTTTGCTTGCGTGCATTGGCACCAACAAAAAATGACTCTAATACAAATATGCCTTCATATTCAGGATTAGCGTATTGAGCAGTGGCTTCTGTATGCAGGTGATGTATTCGCACATTGCTTAATTCAGGAGCCCTTGCCACCATAGCATCAATCAATATTTGTGGTGCCATAGCTACGCCATGAATGTATACGTGATCATTGGGCTTAATTACTTTTACAGCCTCTTCGGCCGACATATATTTTACCATCTTTTCAGCTATTTAGGAGTAAACTAAAATCCTGCTCAAAATTACCTTCCCTGATATGCGCAAAAAATGAGAATAATCATGTTTTGGATTATTTCGGAAGGTGAAATCATTAATGCAGGTAAGAATTATGACTATAATACTATAAATTTGCCAGCGATTAAAGGATCAAAAAATTGAAATACGATATTGTGATTATTGGCGGGGGCATAGTAGGACTTGCCACTGCTTTTAAAATAAAAAACAAAAGAAGCGATCTTAATGTAGCCGTTGTAGAAAAAGAATCTAATCTGGCTTCTCACCAAACCGGACACAACAGCGGTGTTATTCATTCAGGAATTTATTATAAACCAGGAAGTCTTAAGGCTACGAACTGTACCGATGGCTACCATCAGCTAGTAAGATTTTGTCGTGAAGAAGGCATTCCTTTTGAGCTTTGCGGTAAAATTATTGTGGCCACAAATCCAAAAGAAATAACTTATTTAGATTTGCTGTATGCAAGAGGCGTACAGAACGGACTTGAGGGATTGAAGCCTTTAAGTCGTGAACAACTCAAAGAAAAAGAACCATATATAGAAGGTATAAAAGGTATATGGGTACCGCAAACTGGAATTATTGACTATACTGTGGTAAGTAAAAAATATGCAGAAAAATTTGAAGCTCTTGGTGGCAAAATCTTTTTGTCGCATAAAGTAATTGATATAAAAACAGGGTTGGATAGTTCTGAGATTGTCACCTCTAAAACCTCCATTGAAACTAAACTCATTGTAAACTGTGCTGGATTGTATTCAGACAAAATAGCCATAAAAACCGGCCAAAAGATAGATGTGCGCATTATTCCTTTTCGAGGCGAATATTTTAAGCTCGCACCTGAAAAAGCGCACTTAATTAAAAACCTTGTATATCCTGTTCCTGATCCAAACTTCCCTTTTTTAGGTGTACATTTCACCAGAATGATCGGTGGAGGTGTGGAGGCAGGCCCTAATGCAGTATTGGCTTTTGCACGCGAAGGATACAAAAAGCGGATAATTCACCTTCCAGAATTTGCTGAATCAATTGCTTGGCCAGGATTTCTACATGTTATGTCAAAATATTGGCAAACTGGCTTTGGCGAAATGTACCGTTCTATTTCCAAAGCGGCATTTACGAAAGCATTACAAAAGCTGATGCCAGATATCGAAGCTAAGGATTTAGTACCCGGTGGGGCGGGCGTACGTGCGCAGGCATGTGAAAGAAGAGGTGGACTTATTGACGATTTTTTGATTTTAGAAAATAAGTATGCAGTGAATGTTTGCAATGCGCCCTCGCCAGCTGCAACTTCCTCACTGGCCATCGGAGACCATGTAGCTGGCAAGGCATTAGCAAGATTTTAACTTTTTGTGTTACTTGTAGAAATTGCCCGATAGATGGATTTGTGTGCGCACACAAATATTAATAATTGAATAATAAGCTTGGTCTTAATCCTATTTTTACGTTAATTGCCTTTCGCTTGCTTGCATCTTAAATTTAATAACTAACATAGGCTATATCTGAAAAAGGTGGAAAGCAAAAAAGTAAGAATTAAGGATATTGCATTGCTGGCTGGCGTATCTGTTGGTACGGTAGACAGGGTAATACATAAGCGTGGCAATGTCTCTAAAGACATTGAAGAAAAAATCAACGGGATAATTGAGCAGCTTGGCTATGAGCCCAATTTGATTGCCAGCACGCTCGGATCAAATAAATCGTATCGACTGGCTGTACTCATGCCCAGTTACGATAATGATCCATACTGGGAAGGTCCTTTTCTGGGAATTAAAAAAGCTGAAAAAGAGTTTGCACCTTATAGCATTAGCATTGAAGCTTACTTTTTTGAAATCGACAAAGCCAATACTTTTGTACTACAAGCAGAACAAATCATCCAAAGTAAGCCCGACGGCATACTTCTAGCCCCTGTTTTCAATCGCGAATCACTTTCATTTTTTAGCCGATTTGAACAGGAAGGTATACCTTTTGTGCTATTCAATACCGACTTACAAGCAAAAGAAACGCTGAGCTACATAGGTCAAGATTCGTATCAAAGTGGTGTTTTGGCTGGGCATTTGCTTGCGCTTGGTCTTCCCAAAGGCGGGCGGATCGTCTTGGCACATATCGACGAAGATATTGAAAACTCAACGCACCTTATTAAAAAAGAAAAGGGGTTCAAAGACTTTTTTGAGAAGTATAATGGGAAATATAAAATTGATGTGATGTTGTTCAATTCAGGAGATCAATTAAGTTTTGACCAACAAATGCAGGCTTTATGCGCCCAATCTGCCTTGGCGGGTATTTTTGTAACTACTTCAAAAGCTTATAAAATTGCCAACTATCTAAAACTACATGAAAAAAAAGATATAATGCTGGTAGGGTATGATTTATTAGAAGAAAATCTCGACTTGTTACAAGATCAGTATATACATTTTCTAATTAATCAGAACAGCCATGGTCAAGGCTACTGGGGTATAGCGGCTCTTGCTGAATTTTTACTTTTTAAAAGAAAACCAGCAGCAGTGCGCTATTTACCTTTAGATATCATTACTCGCGAAAATGCCAGTTATTATATTCATTCATAAAAAAACCTGCGGAAGTTGCCCCCCACAGGTTTTAACGCTTGCTTGAAAAAACTCTTTAGAAACGATACCTTACAAATGCCTCTATTGCTTCATATTCTGTAAGACCCAAGAGGTCGTACATTTTGGCCGTATCCCTATTTCGATCTTCGGCTCTTTGCCAAAATTCTCTTTTATCATTTCCCGGAAATACCGGACTGTCTTTTTGAGATTGGTGTTTGAAAATGGCCATTCGTTTGCGCATTAGCTCCGCCGGGCTTATAGGTACCGCCATTTCAATTTCTTCTACGTCCCATTCGTGCCATGCACCACGATACAACCAAACATAGCAGTCTTTAATCCAGTCTTCGCCTTGGAGACGCTCAACTGCAGCAAAAATAGCATCAAGACATACTCGATGGGTACCATGTGGATCTCTAAGGTCACCTGCGGCAAAAACCTGATGTGGTTTGATTTTTTGTAAAAGCTCCACTGTCAATTTAATATCAGCTTCACTAACCGGATTCTTCTTTACTTGGCCAGTTTCATAAAATGGCAGATTCATAAAGTGCACATTGGGCTCCTTAATGCCACAATACCTGCAAGCTGAACTCGCCTCACCTTTTCTGATTAGCCCTTTAATTTCTCTTACTACAGCCGTGTCCTCTTCACCAAGTTTTTTATCGCGAATAAAGGTAAATACCTCATCCCGTATTTTCTTGAAATCAACTTTCGAAATACCCATTCTATCGGCAAAGTCGGCTGCAAAATCAGCAAAGCGCAGGGCATCGTCATCGAAAACAGCGATGTTGCCGGAAGTTTGGTAAGCCACATGTACATCATGCCCCTGATCGACCAATCTAAGCAGTGTGCCTCCCATAGAAATCACATCATCATCGGGATGTGGACTAAAAATAATGGATCTTTTACGAGGTGGGCTTGAGCGCTCAGGACGGTCTTTATCGTCAGAATTAGGCTTTCCGCCTGGCCATCCTGTAATCGTTTTTTGTATAGAAGTAAATACCTTTATATTAAGGTCGTATGAACTGCCAGCATAAATAAGAAGGTCTGCAAGATCGTTGCTTTTGTAGTCATCATCTGTTAGCTTAAGGATAGGCTTCTTTACCTTTTTACTTAACCAGATCACAGCGCGCTTGGTGAGCATATCATCCCACGAGCATAATCCAACCAACCATGGTGTTTTAAATCTGCTCAATTCGCTGGCAGCCCAATTGTCGAGGTAAATAACTGCATTGTGATGCTCTTGCAAAAACGAAGCAGGTACTTCATCCACAGGCTCCTCTTCCACGGCTTGTTGAATAATCTTAGCTTTACCTTCGCCCCAAGCCATTAAAAATACCTTTTTGGCATTCATTATGGCATTTATACCCATGGTGATGGCGCGTAAGGGGACATATTCTTCCTTTATAAAATCACCTGCGGCATCACTTATCGTTACCGGATCTAGTTTAACCAACCGGGTTTTAGAATTAATAGCAGAGCCTGGCTCATTAAAGCCAATATGACCTGTCCGTCCAATACCTAATACTTGAATATCGATACCTCCTAAAGCTTCTATTTTGCGATCGTAAGCCTCACAGTATTCTTTTACTTTTTCTATAGGAAGTGTACCGTCGGGAATATGAATATTTTCGGGCTTTATATCAATATGATCAAATAACTGTTGGTGCATAAAGTAGACATAGCTTTGCAGTGCGTCTGGGTGCATTGGGTAATATTCGTCGAGATTAAAGGTAATCACATTTTGAAAGCTTAGCCCCTCCTCTTTGTGCAGGCGCACCAGCTCTGCATATACCATTTTTGGTGATGATCCGGTGGCAAGTCCCAAAACCATTTCTTCACCTTTAGCTTGCTTGTCTTTGATGAGTTGTGCAATTTCCGCAGCTACTTTTTTCGATCCATCCAAAGGTGCCTCAAAAACCTCTACTGGTATCTTTTCAAAAGACTGCTCAGTATAATCTAAAACTTTCATATTGATTTTGTATTATTCAAACAATTACAGACTATTTGACAAAACAAATTTCTAAAGAAAAAATGTGAAAACAAACTTTTATCAAATAAATGTGTGCGCACACAGTAAAAAATTAATTTTCCGTTAACGCCCACAAGCGGCACCCTAAGAACCCATTAACTAAACTACAAGTGTTATTATATAAATATTAAAATTATACTTTTCTAATACAAAGTCTGATTAAAAACGAAAAAAGCCGGAGAAATTATACTTATCTCCGGCTTTAACATTAAAGCTCGTGTGTTCTGAAAATTTTATTTATTTATGCCTAATGCTACGAGCATGGTTGCGGCAAGATTTGCCGGTGAATCAACAACGTGAAGTCCACATTCGCGCATTATGGCCATCTTAGCAGCGGCAGTATCATCAGCCCCACCAATTATGGCACCGGCATGTCCCATTCTCCGACCTGGAGGGGCTGTTTGACCGGCTATAAAACCAACAACCGGCTTAGTGCCATTTTCCTTAACCCACATTGCAGCATCGCTTTCCATGCTACCACCTATTTCTCCTATCATAATAATGCCTTCAGTTTCAGGATCGGCCATAAGAAGTTCAACGGCATCTTTGGTGGTAGTCCCAATAATTGGGTCACCACCTATACCAATACATGTTGACTGTCCCAAACCTGCTTTGGTTACCTGGTCTACAGCTTCGTAAGTAAGTGTGCCAGAGCGAGAAACAATGCCAATATTACCTTTCTTATGTATAAAGCCTGGCATAATGCCTACTTTACATTCACCTGCCGTAATTACACCGGGG
>DAIQNU010000245.1:0-5697 GCA_036788235.1 Cyclobacteriaceae bacterium | reverse complement strand
TATTTATAAGACAAAAACATGAATAAAGAACAACTCTTCGGGCACATTACCTCCAAATCGTCCTATCTCTGTGTAGGCCTCGATACCGATATCGAAAAGATTCCTGCACACCTGCGCAATGAAAAGGATCCTGTTTTTACTTTTAACAAGGCAATTATAGATGCTACGGCCGATTATGCCATAGCCTACAAACCCAATTTGGCTTTTTACGAATGTCAGGGAGCCCGTGGATGGGAGAGTTTGCAAAAAACACTGGATTATATACCCAAAGAAATATTTACCATTGCCGATGCCAAGCGCGGAGATATTGGCAATACCTCCTCAATGTATGCGAGCACATTTTTCCATCATTTACATTTCGATTCGGTTACCGTAGCACCTTATATGGGAGCTGATTCTGTTCGGCCCTTTCTGGAGTTTAAAGACAAATGGGTAATTTTGCTAGCCCTGACCTCAAACCTGGGGAGTGAAGATTTTCAGCGCCTAGTACTACAGGAAAACGGGGAGCAGCTTTATGAAAAGGTAATAAAAACTTCGAAGCAATGGGGCTCTGATGACAATATGATGTACGTAGTCGGTGCCACCAAAGCAGCGCAATTGGCTCACATACGTAAGATGATACCCGATCACTTTTTGCTGATTCCAGGAGTAGGTGCTCAGGGTGGCAATCTGGAAGAAGTAAGCAAAAATGGCATGAACAAGCAATGCGGTTTATTGGTGAATGCATCCAGGAGTATTATTTACGCAGGATCCGGAGCTGATTTTGCACAAAAAGCCAAAAAGGAGGCCGCAGCTATGCAACAGGAGATGGAAAAGTATTTGTATGAATATTTGTAAAGGGTAGGAGCGTTTGGAGGTTTAATGGGATATGCGGACAGGTGGGTAAAGAATATAAAAGCAAAAAGGCAGCTATTACACTGCCTTTTCAAATTAATCTATTGACTTGTTACACACTTTCTGCCCGGGCCTCCAGAAGTTTGGCAAGCATTTTTGCAGCCGAATCTGAAACTTTGGATCCGGGGCCAAAAATGCTGGTGACGCCAGACTGATACAAGAAATCATAATCTGCCGGTGGAATCACACCCCCTGCAACTACCATAATATCTTCTCTGCCAAGTTTTTTCAATTCACCGATCAACTGGGGAATCAGCGTTTTGTGTCCTGCCGCAAGGCTCGAAGCCCCAACCACATCCACATCATTTTCTGTAGCTTGCCGTGCCACTTCCTCCGGCGTTTGAAACAAGGGGCCAATGTCCACATCAAATCCTATGTCGGCATAACCTGTAGAAACCACTTTGGCACCGCGGTCGTGACCATCCTGTCCCATTTTGGCAATCATTATTCTGGGGCGTCTGCCTTCAATCTCTGCAAATTTGTCTGCAAGATCGCGAGCCTCCTTAAAACCTTTATCTTGACCTGATTCGGCCAGGTATACACCTGATATCGAACGAATGGTTGCCTTGTGTCGTCCAAAAACTTTCTCCATGGCATCAGAAATTTCACCAAGCGATGCATTTTTTCTTCCCGCCTGTATAGCCAGATCGAGCAAATTGCCCTCAGCACCACCAGCACATTGGGTTATTGCCTCCAGGGCAGCACGCACATCGTCTTCGTTTCTTTCGTCGCGCAGTTTTTTAAGACGCTCAAGCTGGGCAGTGCGAACCGAGGTGTTGTCAACTTCCAGCAGCTCGATATCTGTTTTCTCATCGGTTTTATATTTATTTACACCAATGATCACATCTTTGCCTGAATCTATTTTTGCCTGCTTGCGTGCCGCAGCTTCTTCAATACGCATTTTTGGAATTCCCGTTTCTATGGCTTTGGCCATGCCGCCAAGCTCTTCTACTTCTTCAATGAGCTTCCATGCATTGTGTGCCAGGGCGTGTGTTAGTGACTCTATATAGTGAGAACCGGCCCATGGATCTACGCTTTTGCAAATATTTGTTTCGTCTTGTATGTAGAGCTGAGTATTTCTGGCAATACGCGCCGAGAAGTCGGTGGGCAGTGCTATGGCCTCGTCAAGTGCATTGGTATGCAGCGACTGTGTATGACCCAGTGCAGCAGCCATGGCCTCAATGGCCGTCCTGGTTACGTTGTTGTAGGGGTCATGCTCGGTAAGGCTCCAGCCAGAAGTCTGGCTATGGGTGCGCAAAGACATCGACTTTGGATTTTTGGGGTTAAACTGGTTGACAATTTTTGCCCATAAAAGTCTGCCTGCTCTCATTTTGGCAATTTCCATAAAGTGGTTCATGCCGGTGGCCCAGAAAAACGAAAGACGGGGAGCAAATTTATCAATATCGATTCCGGCTTCTATGCCAGTTCTGATATATTCCAAACCATCTGCCAGCGTGTAGGCCAGCTCAATGTCATTGGTAGCACCTGCTTCTTGCATGTGGTAGCCCGAAATACTAATGGAGTTGAATTTGGGCATAAACTGGGAAGTATATTTGAATATATCGGCAATGATTCGCATGGAAGGGCGTGGCGGATATATGTAGGTATTCCGCACCATAAATTCCTTAAGAATATCATTCTGTATTGTTCCCGCCAATTGTTCGGGCTTTACACCTTGCTCTTCGGCGGCCAGAATGTAAAATGCCATTATGGGAATTACGGCGCCATTCATGGTCATGGAAACCGACATTTTATCAAGCGGAATCTGATCAAATAATATGCGCATATCCAGAATGGAATCGATGGCTACTCCGGCTTTTCCAACATCACCCACCACCCTTGGATGGTCAGAATCATAGCCACGGTGGGTAGCCAGGTCAAAAGCTATAGATAGCCCCATTTGCCCGGCGGCTAGATTGCGACGGTAAAAGGCATTGGATTCTTCTGCAGTAGAAAAGCCTGCATATTGCCGTACTGTCCATGGCCTGCTGGCATACATCGATGAATAAGGGCCTCTCAAATAAGGTGGCAACCCTGCAAAATAGTCAAGGTGTTCCATTCCCTTAAGGTCGGCATCAGTATAGATGGGTTTCACGGCAATCTTTTCTGCCGAGTCCCATATTGGCATTTCAGGAGGAAGGCTCAATTTCTCTGGATTATTGGCCTTGATCTGTTCGTATGATATTTTTGAAAAATCTGGTTTCATTTTCTTAAAATTAAAGTAATGGCAAAGCTTTTGGTCAATTTACCGGCAATCCTCAAAAGGACTTATGCCAGTATTATCAGACTATTTTAAGCTTTTCTTGTAGCGATCTTAGCGTTGTAATTAGATCTTTACGCATATGAATAAAATCATCGACACCCGCAGCTTGTAGCTTTTCGGCTATCTCTGTCGGATTACCTGCCACTATCAGCAGTGTATTTTTATTTTCTTTGCGAAAATGCTGGGCATAAAGCTCACCATGGCTCAGGTAATCTTCATCTGCCGCACAAAGCACCACAATTTCTGCTTTACTTTGTAATGCTTCCTTCACCGCTGTTTCTACTTGCAGCTCAGGCCTGCTTTCATCTATGCTAAAACCCGCACAGCCTAAAAATCCACCCGAAAACATGGATCTTGCTGTTCGCATGGATGGACTGGTACCAAATTTGGAAAGAAAAACCTTTGGGCGTTTATTTTCGCCATTTTTCTTTAAATATTTTTCTGTGTCGAGTCTTAGCTGCTCAAAAATCTCTGCACCATTGTGCGCCTCCAGCGTTACTACGCCGTTACCGGCTGGTTTTTGATGAGATAAAAGTTTATCAGGGTCAATTTTTTCTTTGGCATTCGGGTACTGGTTTATACCCACCAAGACTTCTCTTCGCGATGATAGTCTTTTATTCTTTTCTTCGCGAATGGCCTTGATCTCTTCCTGTATGATTCCCGCTTTAAAGGCTTTGGTAAAGCCACCTTTATTTTCTATTTCCTGAAATAGCTGCCAGCTACTTTGCACCAGTTTATCTGTAATGGTCTCCAGATAGTATGAACCTGCTGCTGGGTCGACTGCTTTGTCGAAGTACGATTCTTCCTTCAGCATATTGGGTATGTTTCTGGAAATACGCCTTGACTGATTGTCAGGTGTTTTGTAGACTTCATCATAAGGCATTATACAAATGCTGTTGCAGCCACCTATAATTGCCGACATGGCTTCGGTAGTATTTCGAAGCATGTTTACATAAGGATCGTAAATCGTTTTTGTCCATTTCGATGATGAACTGTGAATAAACAAGTCGCCTGGTTTGAAATTTTTGGCGCCGAAAGCCTGAGCGATTTGGTAGATCAATACCCTAAGTGCCCGGAGCTTGGCTATTTCCATGAAGTAATTGGTACCGATGGCCATATTGAAATACATATTTTTCAATACATCCTCTACATTGATTCCCTCTTTACTTAGTTTCTCCAGGTATTCTACAGCCATACAAAGTGTATAGGCAAGTTCTTGGGAAATGGTCGCACCAGAATTTGCAAAAGGACTGCTATGTACAGCAAAGCCAAAAAATTTAGGTGCTTTTGACGCTGTTTCTAGAGTAGCTTTCAGGGTCTTCCAGATGTCTTCATCGAAGGTTCCTGTCAGTGCAAATTCAGTCAATGGATCGAAGCTTATTCCACCCATCAGGTCTGGCAAGTCTTTGTGCATGGCTATATACTTTTGAACGGTTAGTGCACCTTTGGCATTCGTTTCAAAGAATACAGCGCAGCAAGTAGGAAAAATGTCCTTCATGAGCAGGTCTAATTCCAACTTGTCTTTTAGTTTCAAGTCGAATAATAGTCCGTCTGCTCCTTCATTCAATGCTTTGAGCGCTGTTTTGTTAGCAGCCACTTCATCATCAACGACAACCTTCTCAATATTTAGCCAGCTACGTATTTCGCCTGTGGCAGTACCTGGTCTGGCAACCGCTGCATGATAATTTTTTAAATAATCGAGACCTTTAATGTCTTCCCTGGCATACAAAGGTTCTAGATCGAAACCTTCCATGGTCTTCCAAACGAGCTTTTTATCAAAGTCAGCACCTTTAAGATCGGCGATCACCTGAGCTTTCCATTGCTCTTTAGTTAGGGGAGGAAACTCGGCAAATAGTAAATCCTCTTTTTTACCTTCCATAATACAAAATGTGTGTGTGTGTGTAAACAAGTATAGTATACGCAGAAACATGGCATTGACAGGTGCCCATTCTACCCTATGATAATCAAAGTATAAAATTAGTGCCTAACATAGCACGAAGCTAATGATGGCAGTCATAGCATTTTATGATTAATGTCACCTTTATGAATATATAACTTACTGAAGTTATGGAGTTTTACGGTATCTAAAAAATAAATAGAACAAAGTTTTAATTATACTTTTTAAAGAATTTTCACCTTGAATCACCCGTATACACAGACTTTAGTGGATTTAAAAAAGTCAATAGCAAACTAGCCTTTTTTGTTAGGTTTTTTTTCGACAATTTTGTTTCCCTTTTTGGCAAACCAGGCAAATTGACGATTCTTTTTAATCTACCTAACTATGCAAATCGATGTGCAAACTATATGGAACAGGTGTCTGAATTCGATCAGAGAAAGTGTGGGTGAACAAGGTTTTAATACCTGGTTTATGCCTATAAAACCTCTGAAGCTTGATGGCAAAATACTAACCATACAAGTGCCCAGCCAGTTTTTTTACGAGTATCTTGAAGAGCATTATGTGCGGGTACTTCGATATGCGATCGATAAAGAACTTGGTACAGACCATCGCTTGGAGTACTCTGTAGTTATTGATAAGGGAA
>DAIQNU010000244.1:0-5697 GCA_036788235.1 Cyclobacteriaceae bacterium | reverse complement strand
GGTCAGAAATTGGCCAATATCTATGCACCAGAACTCATTGTTGCCCAAAAAGAATTGCAGGAGGCTCAGGCTATAAAATCAAGGAATCCGGAAATGTTCGAGGCAGCCAGACAGAAATTGCTTCGATGGAGGTTGACGGAAGCACAAATTGACAATTTGATTACAAATGGGGAAATCAAAACGAATTTTGACCTCTATGCTACTGCCTCGGGCATTGTAACCGGGCTATTAATTAAAGAAGGCGATTATTTAGGTGCAGGTACGCCCATGGTTGAAATTGCAGATTTGAGCAATGTTTGGGTACTTATTGATGCATATGAAAGAGATTTGGCCAGTATTGGCCTAGGTAGTAAAGTCAGCTTTGATGTATCGGCTTTTCCCGGCAAAAAATTCGAAGCTTCGATCACCTGGATCGATCCAATAATCGATCCTGAAACCAGAATCGCCACTTTAAGGGCTGAAGCTTCTAATAACCAGTTCATGCTAAAGCCGGGAATGTTTGTACGTGCACAAGTACGTACAGGAAAATCTGTCGATGCAGCTTCTGTAATTCAGATACCAGCCTCAGCGGTTTTATGGACAGGGAAGCGTTCGCTGGTGTATGTGAAAACTCCGGATTCCGAAATGCCTTCTTTTGAAATGCGCGAAGTGGTACTCGGCAATCGCAGCGGGGTACAATATCAGATTTTGGGAGGGTTAAATCCTGGAGAGGAAATAGTTACCAACGGTGTGTTTTCTGTGGATGCTGCAGCGCAGCTACTGGGAAAACACAGTATGATGAATCCTGAAATGAGTAAGAAAATAGAAGTGCCTGATCAGTTCCAAGTCCAGGTAACGGATCTTGCCAAAGCTTATTTCGAAGTGAAAAATCATTTGGTTAGTTCAGATGCTATACAGGCAAAGTCTTCTTTAGATAATGTTTTTGCAGCGCTTAATGAAGTAAAAACCATTGAGCTCTCTGAAAAGGCCATCAATGAATGGAAAGCATTACATCAAAAAATGGATCGGGGAATAAAAGATATGCAAAAAAGTGTTGAATTAAGTGAGTTAAGACTGCGCTTTGAGACGCTATCTGAAGCCATGCTTGAGTTGGTCGCTACTTTTGGCACAACCCTACCAGTAGTTTATGAGGCCTACTGCCCAATGGTCGATGGCAACAGAGGCGCCTCATGGTTGAGTGAGAAAGAAGAAATCTATAATCCTTATTTTGGCGATAAAATGCTGCATTGTGGCGAAAATACGAGGGTTTTTGCGAGAGAAAAGGAAAGCAATGAAAATAATAAGCAGATTCCGCAACATCTCCATCACTAGATTGCTTATTTCAAAATTCATGCTTTTTTAATTTCAGAGAGATATTATTTTTAGTTTTTATACTGGTAAATCATGTAAAAGCATGATTTTTATTTTATGTAATTTCATCGAATAAATTACTTGGAAGCTTGATAATTTTGAACTATGAGGCTTTTTTATTGTATATTTCGTCAATATTTACTTGAAATTGCAGTAAAAAGGCAATGGAAAGTTTAAGGTTTTAAATTTATTCAACTTGAGACACACATTGTTTTCCAGAACGCATTGGTATATAATAGCCCTAATGGCTATGCTCATGATATCTATATCAGCGAGTGATTCCTACGCACAATCAACCAGAAAGGGGAAGAATTATTTAAAGAAGAGAAGTAAGGTGGCCTCTAGGTATACAGGGGGTTCAATGCGGTTTACCAAGCAAAAACGCTATTTATCAGTTGGTTTGAGTGCTAATAGTCTCAATTATTTTGGCGATCTAACACCGAGCACAGGACGCTTAAGCACTGATTTATCTTATACCAGACCTGGATTTGGACTACAAGGAGTGTACAGATTCAATCCCAACTTATCCTTCAGAAGCCATTTACTTTGGGGACGAATTTCTGCAGATGATTTTGAATCGGCTGATATTTTTGATGAAAGCGGAAAATACAGGCACCTTAGAAATTTACATTTCCGCAACGACATTTATGAGATAGGATTTGGGGTAATGTATGATATATTCCCAAATTATAGCTCTTTTTTAAATCGAGTTCCTTTTACACCTTATGTAGTAGGTGGGTTTAGCATTTTTTATCACAATCCAAAAGCGATTGCTCCTGAATTCGACAAAAATGGGCAGCCATTAGCTGAAGGAGGCCAATGGGTGGCATTGCGACCATTAGGCACTGAAGGTCAATACAGCCCGCATTACGATGTGAAACCTTACAGCCTTATTCAGCCAAGCATTCAGTTAGGAGCAGGTATCAGAAGCAGATTGTCAAAAAGGGTGGACCTGGAATTTGAGATTATTTACCGATTTATTTTCACGGACTATCTTGATGATGTGAGTGGTAAATTTGTTGATCTGGGCGCACTTGATAGTGAATTGGCCAAAGCCATGTCGGATAGATCTAGAGAAACCAATGCCGCATGGAGTGGATCACAGCGTGATCTGGCATATATGCAAGAAAACATCCAGAGCTTGTATACTTATACATCAGAATATGACGGTAATACCTATACAGTTTTCAGGGGTTACGGGCACGAGCATCCCGACAATAATAGAGGTTTTCCGGGAAATGATACTTTTTTACAAATAAGTTTACGTTTCAACTATATCCTTGCAGGGGCATTTGCACGAGCTAAATATCGCTAGTACAACATTAATTCATTAAACCATGAAGAAATTATATACCCAGGTTTTATACTCTATAGTGTTTCTGATCTTATATCTGAGCACTCCACTTCATAGCCACGCCGGCAACTACTTAAATAGTGACAAAACCGATGACATATCAGATGGATACTATTTGATTTTGGGAGCTTTTCAAAATCCGGTTAATGCAATGCGGTATGCAAGGCATCTTCAAGCAAAAGGTAAAAACACCGAAGTAGCACTCAATGCAGAACGTCAATTGTATTATGTCTATGCCGATTATTCCCAAGCTTTTGAACCTATAAAACAAAAATGGGAAACAGTGAGAAAAGAACAAGACCATGCAGATGCGTGGGTGTATTATAAGGGGAATTCACCGGATCCCTTTTTCAAAAACCAAGCAGGGACGGGTGAATCATCCAGTGTTAATCAAATACGAGCTCAACCAAGCCAGTCTACTACAACTGACCCGGTACTAAGCAGCCAAGAAGTAGAAGAAACAAAAGCGCCTGTCAAAGAAACTCCTCCAGAACCGGAAGGTAAATCTTTTAAAATGTTGTTTAATCCGGTGAATGCTACAACGCTAAAAGAAGTTCCCGGAACTGTAATTGTTGTTGATGCCGAAAGAAATAAAGAGATTGGTAAATTCGATTCACATAGACTTCAATACGTGCCCGACCCAAACAACCGAACCAACAGGGTTTTGATTATATGCGATATATTTGGATTTGTAAAGCAACAAGTTGAATTAGTACTTGACAAGCCTGAGGCTGCAAAAGACCCTCGAATTTCAGTGCAGGAAGGCGTCACCCATATCGATTTGGATCTTGTGCGTCATGATAAAGGGGCCTTAATTACTATGTATAATGTTTTCTTTTTTAATGACGCAGCAGTCATGAGGCCTGAATCTTTGTACGAAATGAATAGATTGTTGGACATGCTGAATGAAAACGAGGAATTGGTCGTTAAAATTCACGGACATTCTAATGGCAATGCAGCAGGTAAAATAATTGGTTTGCCAAAAGACTCAAAAGACTTTTTTAAATTGACTTCAGATAATCCTGAAGGAATTGGTTCAGCAAAAAAACTATCAGAAGAGCGGGCAGAAACGATCAAGAAATTTTTGAGTCACAATGGCATTTCTGAAAAACGCATGCAAGTAAAATCATGGGGAGGTAAAAAGCCTGTTTATGACAAGCGATCGGAAAATGCGAAGTTTAATGTTCGGGTAGAAATTGAAATCTTAAAGAATTAAAATCATGACCACTTTTTCGACATCTTGTAGACATATTTTGTAGAATTGGTGCCTTTTATGGAAATGCTAAACTTCCTGATACTGATTCTTTGGTAGAAGTTTTTTATCCTCTATTCCGTCCATATACAATAAATAATTACCGCAAAAATAGTGTTCATTGTGATAGATCATACTTATTCTTAGCATTACCAACGAGGTATAAAGTAAAATACCTGAAGCGCTAAAGTTTTTATCATGTTGTATATCCGGTTAATCTTTGAAAGCTTCCGTTTTGCCTGGAATGCCCTAGTCACTAATCCACTGCGAACACTCCTTTCACTTTCAGGGGTAACCATTGGTATATTTGCCATCATAGCAGTTCTTACGGTAGTCGATTCTCTGGAGCGTAGCATTAAGGATAGCTTTTCATTTTTAGGTGCTGGGGTTATTTACATTGAAAAATGGCCTTTTATAGGTAGCCCTGATTTCCCTTGGTGGAAATACATCAAAAGACCTGATGCCAGCTATGAAGAATTCCGTTTTTTAGAGCAGCATGTAAAAAATGCTTCGGGAAGCTGCATTTTTGCCATAGTTAATAATCGCACCATAAAAAGAGGAAATAGCAGTACAAGTGGCATTAATCTTTTCGGAACCACTTTTGGTCACATTGATATTTTTGAATTGAATTTTCAAGCAGGTAGGTATTTTACCCGACAAGAAATTGATAATGGTAGAAATGTGGCACTTATTGGGCATAAAGTAAAGGATAAACTATTTCCCAATGAAGATGCTGTAGGAGAAGAAATAAAACTGCGCGGATTAAAATATGTAGTAGTAGGCGTATTAGCTGAGGAAGGTGAAAGCTTGTTGGATACACCCAGTAATGATGACAATGTTTTAATCCCTTACGATTCATTTAGAAAAATTTACCGCACAGGTGGCGCAAGATATGGCACTCCGTCACGACTTGCCTTTAAAGGCTATGATGAAGACGAAGGCCTAATATTACTCGAGAATGAGCTTCGTGGTATGATGCGTGCCAAACGCGGCCTTAAACCTAATGAGGAGGACAACTTTGAACTCAATAGACCTGAGGCCATTGCCAATGAAATTGGGAAAGTATTCAGCGTTCTTACAATAGCTGGATGGATCATTGGTGGATTTTCTATTTTAGTAGGTGCATTTGGTATAGCCAATATTATGTTTGTTTCAGTTACGGAGCGTACATCGATTATTGGATTGCAAAAATCTCTGGGAGCGAAAAACTTTTTTATACTACTGCAATTTCTTTTCGAATCTGTATTTCTAAGTGTCATTGGCGGAGGCATGGGGCTTTTTATCGTATACCTGGGCACTTTTTTACCCACTGGCAGTCTAGAGCTTCTTCTATCCATCCAGAATATATCTATTGGCATTGGTGTTTCAGGCGTTGTAGGCATACTTTCAGGTATAATACCAGCTATTGCTGCCTCAAGGCTTGACCCGGTAATAGCCATAAGAGCAGGAGGTTAATTTGATTTGTGCGGTTGCATACCGTTACGGGTTTAATGGGAAGGAACGCGACCCCGAAGGCTTGGGCGGTGGCGGTTCTACTTATGACTACGGCTTCAGGATTTATAACCCGGGGATTGCCAAGTTTTTGAGTGTGGATCCGTTGACGAAAGAGTATCCAGAATTGACTCCTTATCAGTTTGCCTCAAATACACCTATCTACGCTATAGATCTCGATGGGTTGGAAGCAGTAAGTTATCAATGGGATGTCCGAGGAATATATGGTATAAAAGCAGTTAGTATAACG
>DAIQNU010000243.1:0-5722 GCA_036788235.1 Cyclobacteriaceae bacterium | reverse complement strand
CCAACATGCGCATAGCGAATGACAATGGTATCTTTTTGCTGACATTGACTGCCTAAAAGCAGCAGGAATAAAAGCAATAGATAGCCTGTGCCCTTATTCCTTAACCACCTATATATTTGCATTTTTATCACCATTAATGTTCTCATTTATAACCTAATACGCTTATACCAACCCCACTATCGTATATGAATAAAATTCATATTGATCCATCTCTCCTACCTTTATAAAACGCCGGCTAATGGTTTCTTTTTCCATGGTGCCTGAAGTGTACTTAGCCACAATCATGTAACCTCCCGGTACATCCGGCAACTTTACACATGTGGGCAAAAGAGTTTTATAATATTTGGGAATCTCGATCTGTATAGTTTCTGAATGCACCACTTTACCTATAACCTACAAAGACGAAAAAACTCAACCAGCAAAGTTTAAATAATGACAAAGTTTATTGCACAGAATAAGAAATTTAAATAATCAGAATACAAAGTTGTTAAAGTAAGACTAGTAAGCTGATACTGAAATTAACCTATGACTATTTAGACGAAATAAGACTCATAATAAAATTAATCCTCACAGGTATCACCAGCAAATTATATGACATTGATTTACTGGCATTTTATTCAGAGAGGTCTTCAACCGCTCTGAATGTTTTTTATAAATTTGAGCTCAATTAGTCTACTCCACTAGTATTTTGTAAGGAAATTGCCTGTCAAACCTGATCAAGTATATGCCTCCTTTTGCAAAAACATCTCTCGATACTTTGATTTCGGTCATACCCAATATTTTTTGCCTATATACTTCCTGACCGTGCATGTTGTAGATCAATAAGTTTTCAATGTTCAGTTCTACCGGCATAACTATGTTCAAATCCGTATATGACACAGGATTTGGGTATATCAATGGCTTTTTGACTGATTCTAATTCTATACCTTCTTTTTCTGAAAAAGCTACTCTTGCACTCGAATTTTGAACACCATACACCATTAGTTCATTCAGACTTATCCATTGCCCGGTGTAGCCACTCGCCCCAGTTACATTTATTCTTACATACCTACCTGTAGCAGTTGCTTCGTCGGTTATTAATCCTCCTTGTGTATTTGATGTGCGATCCACTACATGGGCAAATGAACCACCCTCTGGTTTCACTTCAATGTTGTATTGATAGGCTCTGCTTTGAAAAGTATACAGTTCAAATTTTGATAGGTCATAAGTGGCTCCCAGATCTATTTCTGCCCACTGAGGATATCCTTCTGCTGACCATCTTGCTTCGTCACCAATATCACCGTCAACCAAATTTTACCCTGGCTTAAAACCTAAAGCATCATCTTGAAAAGCCGAAACTGTAGTCGGTTTGTTTAAGGCTATGTTGGTTGGTACTGGTTGGGCATTTTCTACTTCCAAGGTTAAAACGGGTCTTAAAGAGCTGTTGGATTCTTCATTACTATACCAAGTTATTCCAGCATCAACTACACCTACCACTGCAAAAGAAAATAATTCTCCTGCGGATAGGTGGTCGGTTAGATCAATATCAATGGAACTACCCGCTGTAGGTGTAAATGACATAATTTGTGTGCCAATTATTGGCATATTAGCACTGGTGATGGTAGATTCAGACCAACTATTATTACCAACAGCGGAAAGAGTTGCATTGGTAGCTGCTGCATCTTTGGACTTGCAGTGCAAAGTAAGTGCAGCATTGGTAATATTGCCTGCTAACCCTGTCAGATCAAATTTAATGAATGATTTCCGAGTCCATTGCCCACCCCATGGATCATTGTTTTTAGCAATTAATTCATTGGTATTAAAGTTTTCATTGTTCGAGTAAGTTGTACTGCCTCTCACATATGCGTCATCTATTGGTGAAAAGGTGAATGTTTGGACAGCATTTACAACTGTAACTTCGCAGGTAGCTGTGAAATCACCATCAGTGGTCGTCACAGTAATTGTGGCATTTCCAATCCCCACAGCGCTCACCAATCCATTGGCATTAACGGTGGCAACAGAGGTATTTGACGAACTCCATGAAACGGAAATATCTGTTGCATCTGAAGGTGTAACTGAGGCATTCAGCTGTTGAGTTTGCCCTAAATCGAGTTGTGCATCAGTAATACTTACAGCCACTCCTGTGACAGGTACAGTTGAGGTATTTTCCTCACCAAAAACCATTAACTCTCTTAAGCTAACCCATGATCCTGTATAGCCAGAAGCCCCTGTAACAGTAATTTTCACATATCTACCAGTGGCTGCAATATCATCGGTAATTATACCCCCGTCAGAATTATTACTTCTATTAACTACCGTAGTATATATTCCACCTTCTGGCTTTAATTCAATAGTATATTGATAAGCTCTGTTTTGAAATGTATATACATCAAACCGAGAAATATCAAACGTTGACTCTAAATCAATTTCAACTGATTGTGGAAAACCCTCCGCTGACCATCTTGATTCATCTGATACATTGCCATCTACAAGATTCTGAGGAGGGAATGTGCCATCCGAATTATCCTGAAAACCAGTGGCCATCACTGGCTTATTTAAGGCAATATTTGTTTCATTTGGATTCTCTGGTGTGCTTCCATTTCCACCAGGTGCTACTTCATCATAGTAGTTACCGCCATTAGGTGCTTTTCCAAACCTAATTTCATCAAAGTATATTTTATGCATAGGTGAATTTGAACCCAATACATCACTGTAGCTACCAAACTTAGGGTAGCAGGCTAGTTTCGCAGGAAAACTCACGTTTTGCTTATAAATATAATTATCACCAACCCAGGCTTCTACAATACCATTGTTGTTTGTACCATACTTCAAATGAATGACAACATCTATCCATTGGTTGAGCTCTACTGGCCCAATATCACCGTAGCCATACATAAACCATGTAAATACCCCATCCTTTCTATAAGACTTTAAGGATCCGAAGCTATTTCCGCCTCCCCCTGCATCAATATTTTTAAATTGAAATATGGTAACGTTGTTTTGACTCCATCTATCCTGTAAATGATTATCCGCGATATAAATACTAAACCCAAACCATACATCATCGCCATAAGTGGCAAAAGCATCATTCCAATTTCCAATTTCATTCCGTGCACTGCAATCAGAACCGCCTGTAATCACCTTATCATCATCTATTCTTTGAAAACGAAGTGAATTTGAACCAGAACGAGCTTGTTCGTTTGTTACTATTAGAGCTTCTGATACACAGGTGTTTCCGCAGGAAGGCCCAGAACCACAATTTTGTTCGAACCAATAATCGAGCGCATTGGTACCCATCCCATACTCTTCAAATGAATCATAACGGATATGATTAAAGCTTTGACTTAATACATAATTGGGAAAACTAAAATACACTAAAAGTCCTAAAATTAGTCTTAAATTCGATACTTTTTTTATAACTGAATTCATGAAAGTTGATTTATAATGTGTTTAATCTGTACATCGTCTTCATCAATAACTATTATTATGCAATCCAATAAATAAATTTCAAATTACTTACTTTCTAAAACAAAGCAGGCTTTTTCCCTCTGCTGGTGCTTAGGACTTCAACCATTAAAACTATTCCACTAATATTTTCAATGGTCTACCCGTCTCGAATCGAATGATGTATACACCTTGAGTTTTAAAAGTCTCCCTGCTAACCCGGATTTCCTTTAGACCCAATATAGTTTGCGTGAATATCTCTTGACCTTGCACATTGTAGATTGACAAGTGTTCAGGTTTTCTATTTACTGGTATTCTTATAGTCAAACCCTCATTGGTAACAGGGTTGGGATATACCAGTACTTTCGATCCATCTTGTTTTTCCCATATCTTGTTATCCAAACTTGTGACAACGTTTAATGCACCAAACACCTTAAGTTCTGTAATACTTACCCATTGACCGGTGTATCCCGCAGCTCCTGTAACAGTGAGCTTTACGAATCTACCAGTAGCATTTACCTCATCTATAATATGGCTGCCTTCAATATTCGATGTCCTATCTACCACGGTAGTATATTCTCCGAATTCGTTTTTAACCTCTATTCTGTATTGATATGCCCTATCCATAAAAGTGAAAACTTCAAATCTTGACATATCGTACTTTGCTCCCAGGTCAACTTCTGCCCATTGTGGAAAAGTCTCAGCTGCCCATCTTGAATCCAAGTCTCCATCTACAAGTTGTTTGGGCGGACTCACTGCAAAATTATCATCCTGATAAGCCGAAGCCGTAATGGGTTTGTTCAAAGCAATATTAAATGGACCTGTGGAGGGGGTTATTGTAAAATTAGCCGTAGCTGTAAATCCACCATCAGTAGTTTCTGCGGTAATTTCCGCAGTGCCTTCTGCCATGCCTGTCACCAGTCCATAATTATTAACCATAGCCACTTCAGGGTCTGATGAGCTCCATAACAGAGATTTATCTGTGGCATCTTCAGGCGTTACAGTGGCTGTTAATTCTATTTCCTGGTCAACTTCAAGCTCATGTACTGTTATGTCCAAGGAAATGCCTGATACGGCCACAGGTTCTAAGTCAGTAGAAGTGATTTCAAATTCAGTAACACTATTCCACAAATTCGCACTATTTCCACGCCCGAAATAACGAATGAATTTAGCAGCAACGGGCTCAAAAGCAAAGGATTCAAGGGCTAATGATGTTCCACTAGAAGACTGCTCTGATAGTACGTCTGACCAGGATGTTCCATTGGCTGACACCTGGATGTCAAATCCTGAGCTCCTTTGATCTCCTGAAAACCACGATATTTTGACACCATCGATGGTATAAGGATGTTCAATTTCGAAAGTCAAAGTCTGCCCAATACCTTCAGCAGACCATCTGGATAAAGCATCACAATCCATGGCATTGTCGGGAGTATGAACATTATCAAATGCCGAAGCTGTAATATTAACAGGTACAACACCAGAACATGGAGCAGGCTCCTTTATGGTGGTAAAGCTCCAAATATTGCCCTCTATGGTCTGCTCATCATGAATCTCATTCACTTTCCAGTAATAAGTGGTATTGAAGTCCAAGGCTCCAGGGTCATATGTAGTCTCTGTTTGGTTTTGAACCATCTCAGGTGATTCGCTTGAACCAAAATAGACATTATTAGATACAGTACCTTCGGAATTGTTCCAAGCAAGGTTTGTTCGAATATCTTGTGCGATACTACCAGATGCAGGGCTTGGTGCGTAGGACTTATCTGGTTTTGGCCCAGGTGAAACCTCATAAAAATAATCATCTCCATTGGGTGCTTTGCCAAACTTGATTTCATCAAAGTATAATTTATGCATAGGAGCGCTATCTCCCATTTCAGCACTATAACTACCAAATTTAGGGTAACAGGCAAGTTTAGCTGGAAAACTAATGTCCTCAATGTAGTAATATTCATCACCGATCCAAGCTTCAATAATGCCATCATTATCTATACCATATTTCAAATGGATAACTATATCAACCCATTGATCCAATACAACCACACCTAAGTCTCCATAGCCCCGCATATTCCATATAAAAGGCCCCGATCCACCATTTCTGTAAGATTTTAACGATCCATAGCTATTTCCCCCACCACCGGCATCAATATTTTTAAATTGAAATATAGTAACATTATTCTGGCTCCACCTATCTTGCAAATGGTTTTCGGCAATGTAAACACTGAAGCCAAACCATACATGATCTCCGTATGTAGCAAATGCGTCATTCCAATTGCCAATTTCATTACGTGCGCTACAGTCAGTT
>DAIQNU010000242.1:0-5740 GCA_036788235.1 Cyclobacteriaceae bacterium | reverse complement strand
GATTGAAGCGGCACCCCGCAGTCCCGAAGGGCGAGGAGTATAGCGGAAAGCCGGAATTTGCCGCCCAAATCCTTATTGTAACGTTCAAGAAAGATTTTCAACTTTTTATATAAATGATTCGTAATGTGTATGGTAAGGTTTTAAATTCACGTAATCTTTGGAATCTTTTACATTTTTAATAAGCTTTTATAAAACTTGTATAACGGATATAAAATAAAAATTTATGAGCACGACAATAATTCTAATAGTAGTAGCAGTAGTAATTGTGATTTTTTTGGTGTCCATTTATAATAGGCTGGTATCCTCCCGCAACAATAGGGAAAATGCTTTTGCAGATATTGATGTGCAGCTTAAGCAGCGCCATGATCTGATACCTCAACTTGTAAATAGTGTAAAAGGCTATATGGAGCATGAGGCCGGGGTTCTAACTAGGGTCACAGAGGCACGTACCAAAGCTATGGGTGCATCTTCAATTGAGGGTAAAATTGCAGCAGAACAAGAACTGGGTTCAGCATTACAGGGACTTAGGGTACAGGTTGAGGCTTATCCTGATTTGAAAGCTAACACAAACTTTTTGCAGCTACAGAACGAAATATCTGATGTTGAAAATAAACTTGCTGCCTCAAGAAGATATTTTAACTCTGCTACCCGAGAATACAACAACTCTGTTCAAAGTTTTCCAAACAACGTTATTGCTGGCATGTTTGGATTTCACCGAGAGCCATCTTTTGATGTGGGTACTGTTGAAAGAGAAAGACTTGACCAGGCACCAGAAATAAAATTTTAAGGTTGTATGAGCAAGTACATTGGGATTCAGTCGCAAATCCGCAATAACAACACGAAATCTATAGTATTGCTGTTGGGTTTTCCTATGCTTGTACTAGCTGGGGTTTATGCCTTTCTTTATTTTACAACCCGGCAGGAAGGATACACAGATGTAGATTATGTAAATAGTACTTTTTTGAGTTCGGTGCCTGGCGTGCTCATTGCAGTTGCAATATGGTTTTTTATTGCCTTTTTCTTCCACTCAAAAATGATTAGCAGTGCGGCTGGTTCAAAGCCCCTTGAAAGGAAGGAAAACATGCGCGTATATAATCTGGTAGAAAATCTTTGCATCTCAAAAGGCATGAAAATGCCAAAAGTTAATATAATTGAGGACGGTGCTTTGAATGCTTTTGCCAGTGGGATCAATGAAAAAACCTATACCGTAACGCTTACCAGGGGTATTATGGAAAAGCTGAATGATGAAGAACTTGAGGGTGTGATTGCGCATGAGTTAATGCACATTCGTAATAAAGACGTTCGGTTATTGATTATTTGCATAATTTTCGTGGGCATATTCTCATTTATTGCACAGATACTTTTTAGGAACATGCTCTATGGTGGCATGCGCAGAAGGCAAAGTAAAGACAATAACAAAATGCTGCTGATAGCCATGATTATTGCCTTGGTTGCGTTTTTACTTTCGATGTTGTTCCGATTTGCTATATCTCGCAAAAGAGAATATATGGCTGACAGTGGGGCTGCTGAAATGACGAAAAAACCATGGGCTTTGGCATCGGCATTGCGAAAAATCTCCGGTAACCACCAAGTGAAAACTGTAAAAAGCGATGATGTGGCTGAAATGTTTATCGAAAACAGACCTGATAAATCTGCGGGAGCCATTTCAGCAATAACCGGTCTATTTGCCACTCACCCTCCTATCGAAAAACGGATTAAGATCTTAGAGCAGTTTTAGGAGCTGAAAGGTAATGAGTCCACGAATATTCTGAAATAGCTGAAAAGATGAAAAGAACGAAGCTATAAAGTGGCATGAAAGGCAGCTAGTGCTAGAAATGACCAAAATAAGTATTAGCAGCCTTTCATTTTACACTTCTCTTTTCCAGAATGTGTCAATGTATTTTTACACCAGCAAATTTTTGTGTTTATCAGTGCTATCTTTTGGTCATACCTCAAGTAAATTCCTTTAATTCTTCTATCTTTATTTTATCTTCGTAAATGGCTCTGCCTACAATTACTGCATAAACCCCAATATCGCGAAGTCGACGGATATCGTCTACAGAGCGTACACCTCCACTAGGAGAAATACACGCATCCGGAAATTTCTTTACTACCTCTTCAATCAGCTCAAAATTAGGCCCTTCCAATACACCATCTCTAGCAATATCAGTGAGTTTTATATATTTTAATCCTTTTGAATAAAAGTATTCGATATGCTCAAAAAGGTCAATTTCAGTGTTTTTCATCCAACCTTTTATCTTAATTTTCTTATCCAAAGCATCGGCTGAGAGCCCAATTTTTTCTCTGCCATAAGAAATAATCCAAGAGGCAAAAAGCTTTTTATCATTGACCGAAACACTGCCCGCCGTAAAATACGTGGCACCATATTCAAAAGTCTTGTTGATATCGCCATCGGTTCTTATACCACCAGCAAAATCAACTTTTAGATCCGTATGCCCCGTGATGGCCTCTAGTACATGGTAGTTTACCGGTGCTTCTTTTATAGCACCATCTACATCTACCAAATGCAATACTTCTATGCCAACATCTTCAAATAAACGTGCAAGGTCTACAGGAGAGTAGTCATATTTGATCAGTTTAGAAAAATCGCCTTGTAGCGCCTTAACGACTTTACCTTCGGAAATATTAATTGATGGAATTATTTTAAACATGCCAATAGTTTGAAATACAAGATTACTAAACAAAAATATAGATATTAAAGCATATAAAAGAAAGTAATATGGTGATTTTGACAGAAACCAATTTTAGATTTGGTTCATTCATAATATTTGGTTTCCAATTACTACTTAACTACCATATTTTAAGTACTTTGCATTCTTTAAGTTTTTAGGCCAAATTGCCACTTTTTAAAACAGAATAAGTTTTTCACCTCAAAATATTATGCAAAAATTCTTTAAGCTTTGGATTGTCATTGTAGTGCTGCCTGTTTTCTCCATGGCTAATACATATTTTGAAGATGACAAACCAAGTAAAAAGAACCATTATAAAAATCGCAATTTCCATAAGATAGCGCCTATTGAAATTGACAAAACCAAGCTTGCCAATGACAAGGTCAAGAACATTATTTTTTTTATTGGTGATGGCATGGGTTCCGCTCATGTGCAAGCTGCACTAACTGCCAATAAGGGGGAGCTCTATATGGCACAATGCCCAGTGAGTGGACAGGTGACTACACATGCCTTTGATAATTTTATTACTGACTCTGCCGCAGGAGGCTCGGCTTTCTCGACTGGTGAAAAAACCCGAAATGGTTACATTGGCCTTAATCGCAATGGACGCAGACTACCAACCATAGTTGAATTGGCCAATAAAAATGGAATGGCTACCGGTATAATCGCGACCTCGAAAATAAATCATGCCACGCCGGCTGCTTTTATGGCTCACCAAACTTCGAGGCTTATGTATGAAGAAATAGCCCTGGATATTGCTCAGTCTAATGTAGACGTACTTATAGGCGGAGGAAGCCATAATTTTAGTGTTCGTGTCGATAAGCGAAACTTATTGGAAGAAATGGCCGGTCGCGGATATCATGTTATTCAAAACTACGACAGCCTTTGGAATACCCAACATAGCAAAATAGTTGCCTTGCTTACCAGCGAGCATCTACCCAGGGTTGTTAACCGAAAGGGCGATGAACTTGTAAAAGCAGTAGAAAAGTCAATAGAAGTTTTAAGTAGAAACGACAAAGGTTTCTTTATGATGGTAGAAGGCTCGCAAATTGATTGGGCAAGCCATGATAACAATATGGCCTTTATTGTTGAAGAAATGTTGGAATTTGATCGCGCTATAGGCAAAGCACTGGAATTTGCTGCTAAAGATGGTGAAACACTTGTGTTTATTACCGCAGACCATGAAACAGGCGGACTTACCTTATTAGATGGCAATCAAAAAAGAGGTAGCGTCACCGGTGCTTTTTCTACTATTGGACATACAGGGGTTATGGTGCCTTCCTTTGCTTTTGGTGCAGGTGCGGTGCATTTGGGTGGTATCATCGACAATACCGATGTGTTTCATATATTCAAAAGCCTGTTAGGGTTTTAGCGCTTTGACAAAGATCAAAAGTTAAGAAATATGCTGAATACAGGTTGATATCAACCACGAAAATAAAACGGCTTCTCAAACACAAATGAAGGTTTATTTGCACAAAAGCAAAATCCTATAAGGTTTTCAAAACCTTATAGGATTCGGATCTCCATCCGCCTTCCAGTATTGTTCAACTCATAACCAGTCTTGGTGACAGGCTACTCTCTCTGACTCAAATAAGGCGTGGATTTCACCATTCTGATAAACTCTGCGCGATATCCTTCTGCATCCTTGCCTCTGGCCGCAGTAGCCAAATCCACTACATCTTGCAAGCTGCTGTCTTCTCCCAGGTATTTTGACTCCCGCAACAGCATACCATATAAAGCCACAGCAGCCGAAAATTTAAAATCTTCAGATGATTGATGTAGACTGATTGATTTAGGATCCAATGTTTTCTCCAAAAGCATACTCTTCTTGCCATCGGGCTTTTTATAGCGTAGCTTTAAGGTTAGCAAATCGTCGTCCACCTTATTTACAGTACGATTTTGATATTTAAGCTTATCTACGGTGCCTGTTACAGTGGCAGTTTTGGCTCCCACAGGTACTATTTCATACAAAGCTGTAACAGTATGACCAGCGCCTAAATCACCAGCATCTTTTTTGTCATCGTTAAAATCTTCATCAGGCATTAGGCGATTTTCATAGCCTATCAATCGATAAGACTGTATATGCGCAGGATTCATTTCAATTTGCAGTTTTACATCTTTGGCTATGGTAAACAATGTACCTCCAAATTCTGTAACAAACACCTTTCTTGCTTCTTGAATATTGTCGATATAGGCGTAGTTGCCATTGCCTTTGTTCGACAAGCGCTCCATTTTATCATCTTTGTAATTGCCCATTCCAAAGCCAAGTATGGTCAGGTAAACGCCCTTTTCTCGTTCAACTTCTATAAGTCTTTCCATTTCTGAATTACTGGAGGCTCCAACATTAAAGTCTCCATCTGAAGCAAGAATTATCCGATTGTTTCCATTTTTAATAAAATTCTCCTCAGCAACTTTATAGGCGAGTTTTATACCTGCTCCTCCAGCCGTAGATCCTCCAGCCTCGAGGTTTTCAAGCGCCTGGTGGATAGTAGCTTTTTCGCTGCCCGAAGTAGGCGGCAAGACTAAACCTGCAGCACCTGCATACACCACGATAGCAACTTTGTCTTGTGGACGGAGTTCATCTATAAGCATTTTAAATGCTGATTTAAGCAATGGAAGTCGGTTTGGCGGGTACATCGACCCTGACACGTCGATCAGAAATACGAGATTCGAAGCGGGCAATTCGCGCTTGTCGATTTTCTTGCCTTGAAGGCCTATGTGCAACAATTTATGTTCTTTATTCCATGGGCAATCCGCATATTCTGTGATAATTTCAAATGGATGCTCACCCTGAGGATCAGGATAGTCATAGCTAAAGTAATTGATGAGCTCTTCTACGCGTACAGCATCGGCAGGTGGGCGTTGACCCTGGTTTATAAACCTGCGTACATTGGCATAAGAGGCCACATCTACATCAATGGAGAAAGTCGATAATGGGTTTTTTACAGGGTCGAGAAATGTATTTTCATTAATGTAATCATAGCCTTCAGTATTAAAATCCTGTTGTACTCTATCTTGTTCCAAGTACAATGGATATGCTTGATTTTGCA
>DAIQNU010000241.1:5055-5777 GCA_036788235.1 Cyclobacteriaceae bacterium | reverse complement strand
ACAAAACCTGTGCCTGCGAAACTTGAGTAATGTATTTAAATATTATAAATTTTCAAAGAAACATGGTTTACAGAAATATTGCCACTAAATGGGTTTATATGCTCAATGGTTTTACACTTTTTATTTTGCTTAGCTCGCTCATATCTTGCGAGCAAGAAAAAGTGCCTAAGCGACCTAATATTCTATTGTGCATTGCTGATGACGTATCTTTTCCGCACATGGGTGCATATGGCACTTCCTGGGTAAAAACTCCTGCATTCGATCGTATCGCGACCGAAGGTGTGCTTTTTATGAATGCTTATACACCTAATGCGAAATGTGCGCCTTCCCGCTCCTGTATACTCACAGGCCGCAATTCTTGGCAACTCGAGGAAGCAGCCAATCATTTCCCCGAATTCCCATTAAAATTCAAAAGCATAATGGAAGCACTCGGTGAAAATGATTATTTCACCGGACATACAGCCAAAGGCTGGGCGCCCGGCAAAGCTAGAGACGAGAATGGTGAGCGACGACAGCTAACAGGCAAAGCGTATAGTGAAGTAAAACTAAGCCCACCTACACCACATATTTCTGATATTGACTACGCAGCCAATTTCAAAAAATTCTTGGATGATCGACCCGAAAACACACCTTTTTGTTTTTGGTATGGTTCTTTAGAGCCCCATAGGTTTTATGAGTTTGGATCTTCACTGGCAAATGGCCGCAGCACAGATGAAATAGAC
>DAIQNU010000241.1:0-5045 GCA_036788235.1 Cyclobacteriaceae bacterium | reverse complement strand
CGGGTATTTTCGTTTTGGCCCGACACCGATTCAGTGCGTACCGATATGCTCGACTATGCTTTCGAATTGGAGTGGTTCGATAAGCATTTGGCTGCCATGCTCACCACTTTGGAAGAACTCGGTGAGCTTGAAAATACCATTGTTTTGGTTACTTCTGACAACGGTATGCCTTTTCCCAGGGCAAAAGGGCAGGCTTATGAACTTTCAAATCACCTGCCATTGGCCATTATGTGGAAAGATGGGATTAAGAATGGTGGTAGGATTGTAGATGACTTTGTTAGTTTTATTGATTTTGCACCAACCTTGCTGGAAGTGGCTCAGGTGCCTTTTGACCAATCTAACATGCAGCGCATTGAAGGAAAGAGTCTAACTGATATTTTGTTTTCTGAAAAGCAAGGGCAGGTAAATCCAACGCGCAATCATGTCTTGATTGGTAAAGAACGCCATGACGTAGGTCGACCCGATGATCAAGGCTATCCGATCAGAGGTATTGTAAAGGGCAATTATCTTTATGTTAAAAATTTTGAAACCGATCGTTGGCCTTCAGGAAACCCGGAGACCGGCTACTTAAATACAGATGGAGGTGCTACTAAAACAGTAATTCTCAACATGCGCCGCAACGGTGAGAATGATGAATACTGGAAGTATTGCTTCGGAAAAAGGATGGATGAAGAACTCTTTGATCTAAGCAAAGACCGCGATTGCCTCACAAACTTGGCGTTGAATCCTGAACACCAGCAAATTGTTCAATCATTGCGTGATCAAATGGAAGAAGAACTGAAACAACAGGGAGATCCAAGAATGTTGGGGAAAGGGCATATTTTCGATGAAATCACCTATACCAACCCCTCTAATGTTGATTTTTATAATCGATTTAAAAATGGGGAAAAAGTTGAAGCCAACTGGGTCAACGCTACAGATTTTGAAAAGGAAGCACTTGAATAATCGATCCGTAATTCAACTTTGCAAATAAGGTATGACATGAATTATGCCTGGCATTCAAATTTGCTTATATGATTCAATGTTTTATTTTTAATCTATTAATAAAAAGCATTTTACAATATTATAATTATTAAATTTGATATTTCGAGTTTAAACTAAACATTTCAAATAGAAAGGTCATGCGTATTTTTTATCTGTTATCTTTTTTCGTTTTGTTTTCCGTTGCGTGCTCCACTAAAGATACATGCCCTGAAAAAGAATATTTCATGTTTTCATACTTTTCGGGATTGCAAACTGATAGCACAGGTGATGGACAAGATGGCTTACATCTGATGTGGTCTGAAGATGGTTTCAAATGGGAGGCGCTGAACCAAGGAAATTCTTTCCTGAAACCTATGGCAGGAAAAAATAAACTCATGCGAGATCCATGCATTATTCAAGGGCCAGATGATTTATTCCACATGGTCTGGACGGTTTCTTGGGAGGAACCAGCCATAGGCTATGCCAATTCAAAGAACCTTATCGAGTGGTCAGAGCAGAAAACCATTGTACCCTTTGATGAAAGCGACAATGCACGCAATTGCTGGGCTCCGGAGATTACCTATGACCCTGAGCACGATCATTTTATGATATATTGGTCTACTACCATTCCGGGTAAATTTCCAGAAACGGATAGTAGTAACATCAAAGGGAGAAACCATCGCACGTATTACACACTTACCAAAGATTTCGAATCTTTCAGTCCGACACAAATGTTGTATGATCCGGGGTTCAATAGTATAGACGCCGTAATTTATCCTCATGAAGGTCGGTGGGTGATGTTTATAAAAGATGAGAGCAGGTATCCTGAAGTGCAAAAAAACTTAAAAATGGCTTGGAGTGACAATTTAACAGGGCCCTATAGTCCTGCCAGTGAACCTTTTAGTCAGCATTGGGTAGAAGGGCCAACAGCTACAAAAGTAGGCTCTTTGTGGTATCTGTATTACGATGAATATCCGACAGATAAGCACGATGATTTTCTTATAGGATTAAAACTTAGCCACGATCTTGTGCATTGGGAAGACGTGATGGATTTACTTCAGTTGCCTCCTGGTGTAAGACACGGAACAGTGTTTAAGGTAAAAGAATCTATTTTAGAAAATTTGAAAAAACTTTAACTAACCCATATGCGCAATCTGTTTTTTGTTTTCATGTTCTTCGTTTCTGTACAAGCGTCTTATGGACAGAAATTTGATATTCAGGTATTTGCTGAATTTAATGTTGGCACTTCATTAGGTCAACTCAGGGCTGTTCCTGTGCAATGCGGTGATAAGGCTCGTATCAACTTACTTTTTGTTTATTCAGAAGATAAAGAAATTGACCCTTTTCGAAAGATGTTTTTCTTTCCGACCAGCACCTTAAAACTGGCTATGTATACGCCTGAAGGCAAAAAGTTATGGGTAAAGGAATTGCACAAAGGGAACATTCCAGGCACCTGGTTTATACCAGTATTTCCATTTGATCTCGACCAGGACGGTAAAGAAGAGATTTGGTTTGTGCATAATACAGACGAGGAATATGGCAAATTCGTTTGGTTTCCTACTATAGATGCTGCATGTCATAAAAAAGCGTTCGGGATGAAATCAGTTGGAGGTATAAGCATACTTGACAAAAAGCAAAAACTCTTACCTGAAGTTTTGGAAATCATTGATATAATATATGATGACGACTTGGTATTGGCATTGGGGCACATCTCGACTGATGAAATTGATGTATTAGTAAAATAAGCTCTTGGCATTGGGATTAAAAAAATCTTGATCAATCATCCATTAATTGAGGCACCTGAAATGAGCATGGAACAAATGAAGGCATTGGCTGAGCAAGGTGTATTTATAGAATTAACCTTCCTAAGCTATTTATCAGGGCCTCAATCACCGCTCGATTTTTTGAAAGGCTCAAAGCATGTTTCCATAGAAAAGATGCTAGAGGTAATTCAAAATGTGGGTGCCAATCAGATTATTCTATCCAGTGATTTGGGTCAAAGTGGCAATCCAACACCACCAGATGGTTTTAAGAACTTTGTAGAAATTCTGCTAAAGCACAGGGTGTCTACGTCTGATATTAAAATGATGATTATTGACAATCCATCTTTTCTATTGGGATTGCAATAATCAAACATATACATTATCAAAGTTTATTCGATTCAAAGAAGAATTTTTTAGATGCATCAAAGTGTTCTTGTAATGCAGATTTAGATTTTTTAAGATCTTTTTCCAATACAGCTTTTAAAACATTTATATGTTCTATCAGTACCAATCTAAACCTTTCAGATGTCATAATTCTTTGCCGTAGATGATATTTGATCAGCAGAAAGAGGGAGTCATAATTATCAATAATAAATTTATTATTGGTGTGTTTTATTATGCCTTTGTGAAAGCTGTTTTCAAGTTCAATTATTTTTTCACGTTTTATATCTTTACTATTGAGTATTGATTCATGTTTAGCTAGTAGATCCTGGCAAAATTTTTCAATTTTTTTGTTATCAATTCCATTTACAAGATATTGAATTGCATGTAATTCCAACAATTGTCTGTATTCAGAAATTTGCTTAATGGTATCGGCGGTGATAGAAATTACCTCCCATTTTTGTCTTGGGTTTTTGCTAATTAAGCCGCTGGCACTTATTTTAAGCAATACTTCTCTTACCGTTACAGTATTGGCGTTTATTTCTTTGGCTAACTGCAATTCAGAAAACTTATCACCAGGTTTCAAACCATTGTTGGTGAAGCGATCCAGTATGTAGTTTTCAACAATTTGAGATTTTGTGCCTACCAACTCTTGTTTGTCGTAGTAATCATCCTTTATTGGCAGCCTAAGTACTAACACAGCATGATGTTCTTGTCTGGCAATTTTTTTCTCTTCTAAATCGGTCAATGCTTTCAACATGGTAGTTCGACTTACCTGCAGCATATCCGACATCTTCTTTTCAGAAGGAAGAATCATTGGAACTTGATTCGATTTATTAATAAAATCCAGGAGCTTATTTACAGTTTTTTTTGTCAACTCCGTTAACTCAGCCATAATTATTCAAAAAAAGTGAAACTAAATTTAGTGCTGATAAAAGTGAAATCAAAATATTAATTAACAGAATTAGTACTATTAAAGTAATTAATAGTTGTTAATGTAGATTTTATGCCCAAAAATCTATTTTAAAAGTTTGTAAAATGTTGATAAATAGATGAATACAATGCTTTTATCTTCTAAATTCTCCAGTTATAAATTCCAATACACCTGGCAATGATGCATGCCAATATGTCCAATTGTGTTTTCCATCGCCTATTCTGAATTCATGCATAAAACCTTTTTCTTTCATAGCAATATGTGCCATGGCACTTTCTACGGACAAACCATCGTCATCACCACAGTCCAGTAGCAATCTGAAAGGCTGCTTGTTTCCTTCGTCCATATTTTCGATTAAGCGTAGTATGCTATGATGTGTATCATACGCTTTCATATCTTTTTTGCAATGACAATTTCATTGAAGCAGATGGGGGCAACCACAACATCAGGATACTGCGCAACAGAGGTTTTAATTCAGGTCAGCAGCCATGGTCTATCCAGCCAGTGTTGGGTGGGCCTGTGTATTGGATCCGGAATGTCATGTACAATTGTAGCAACAACGAGACTTTTAAATTTTGGGGCATGTTTCCCGCCGGTGTCATATGTTTTGCGCCACCGGTTCATTTATGGGGCAACCATGAAAAAGTATTTCGCAGATTTCTCATTGATCACTGGCATTGGAACAATGACTTGTACATTTCTATGGGATTTGGTGACGAGCCTTTTATGAAAGAAACCATGGAATTTTGCCGCCTACTAGGCGCACATGCATTGGAACGCCCCATCGATTTTAAATTTGATTTGCTACCGGAAAATACAAATCAATCCATCTTTGAGCAATCCATGGCCAATGCTTTGAAATATTTTTTTAAAGAAATACCCTTGGGAATACTGCTGCCATATGATGGAGCAGAAGGTTTGCGCAAGTATAAAGCAGGTTTGGAGGATAAATTTGGCTTTGATCCTCTCAATCTTAAAATCCCTCAGCAATCTATAGCCATACC
>DAIQNU010000240.1:0-5804 GCA_036788235.1 Cyclobacteriaceae bacterium | reverse complement strand
GTGGATGCGGCGGCGATGACAATGGTGAGCCATCGGCAGCGGATTCAAGAAGAGCGTTATTAACATCTAAAACGTGGACGGTAAGTTCTGTAACAACCCCACCAAGCTCTGCAACTGAGGGTGCTGACTGGGCTCCTTTTACAGTTTCTTTTACAGATAGCAACATGACAACCGCAAACCACCCTGCTGGAGCTGAAGTAGTATGGCCAAGTGGTGCCTGGAGCTTCGGCAACGACGCTGCAACCACCATTGTAAGAGGAGATGGTATAACTATGACAATCAATTCTCTAACTGAATCAAGTTTGGTAGTTCAATTTAATGGGGATCAAGAATGGAGTACTGATGGTAGAACGGCCTCTTTAGGAGGGCAATATACTTTTAACTTGCAATAAGAAAATATCTCCCTATATTATAAAGAAATGAAGCCGGTATACCGGCTTTTTTTTATATTCGAAACTGTAAAAAAATAAACAATTATGAGTTTCTGGAATAAATTAAAAGGTGAACTTGTAGACATAATTGAATGGACTGATAGCAGTTCGGATACTATGGTTTGGCGATTCCCAAGGCACCAACATGAAATAAAATATGGTGCTAAACTAACAGTTAGAGAAAGCCAGGTAGCAGTTTTCGTTAACGAGGGTCAAATAGCAGATACATATCAGCCAGGATTATATACGCTTACTACGCAAAACATGCCCATTCTCACCACCATTAAGGGGTGGAAGTATGGCTTTAATAGCCCCTTTAAAGCCGAAGTGTATTTTGTCAATACCAAGAACTTCACGGATAATAAATGGGGCACTAAAAATCCTATAATGCTTCGCGATGCTGAGTTTGGTCCGGTAAGATTGCGGGCATTTGGTACGTATGCCATGCGAATAAGCGATGCGGGTACTTTTATTAAGGAAATTGCAGGCACCAGTGGTCATTTTGTTTTGGATGGTATCACAGATCAACTCCGCAATTTGATCGTAACCCGTTTTACAGATTCACTTGCTGAAAGCCGCATACCAATATTAGATCTGGCAGCTAATTACAATGAGCTTTCCACTTTTATCCGACAAAAAATAAGTCCTGACTTTAGTGAGTATGGTATAGACGTTACTAAATTTTTAGTAGAAAATATTTCTCTTCCTCCCGAAGTAGAAACAGCCTTAGATAAGCGCAGCAGCATGGGTATTGTGGGTAATTTACAACAATATGCTCAATTTCAAGCTGCCAACGCTATGGAGAAGGCGGCGGAAAACCCTGGCGGTGATGCCTCTGCTGGTATAGGTATGGGTATGGGTTTTGCCATGGCCAACCAAATGGGTCAGATGTTCAACAACAACCAACAGCAACCAAATGCAGCTGGGCCGCCACCTGTGCCCGGCAGCCTTCAGTTTTTTGTGGTAGTAAATGGGCAGCAAACCGGACCATTTGATGCGAATGTATTGCAACAAATGGCTCAACAAGGTACGCTTACGCGCGATAGTCTGGTTTGGACACAAGGTATGGCCAATTGGAAAAATGCCGCTGAAGTTAGTGAGCTCGAAAAGTTTTTTGGAGCTATTCCACCTCCTTTACCACCGCAAGATTAAAATTGGTGCTAGCTTATAACCTGAATTTACATGGGAGATTTTTTAGAATCCGTTCAGCAGATCAATGATGAACTGGCTTGTGAGAACTGTGGTGCTATTTTAAAATTCAAAGCAGGCAGCCATTCACTCAATTGCACCTATTGTGGCACCACCAATGAAATAAAGAGCCCTGAAGAAAAGGCCGATGTCAAAGAAACCAGTTTAGAGGATTATCTGGCGCGCAATTTTGAAAATGAAGAAAAGGTAGTTATGCCGGCTGTTAAATGTAACAGTTGCGGTGCAACCTCTACTTTAGATAAGAATATAAGCTCAGATCATTGCCCTTTTTGCAATGCCACGTTGGTTATAACTTCGGGGAGCACTTGTACCATGCACAAGCCTCAGTATGTGGTGCCATTTTTTATTGAAGAGCAAGATGCGCTACAACGATTTAAAAAATGGCTAAATAGTCTCTGGTTTGCCCCAAAGGATCTCATTCACTATGCTGATAATTCAGTCAAACTCAATGGCATGTATCTACCATACTGGACTTTTGATTGCGAAACATTAACCAGCTACACAGGTCAAAAAGGCATCAATTATACCGTTAACGAAAGTTATACAGTTCGGGAAGGAGGGAAGACAGTTACTAAAATGAGGCCTGTTACCAAAACGCGGTGGCATTCGGTGGCTGGACGGGTAAAAAACCTGTTTGACGATATACTCATAGAAGCGAGCAAATCGGTCACTATTAACCTGTTGCGAAAGCTTGAACCTTGGAATCTGGCTAAACTTGAAAACTACGACGACAGGTATTTAAGTGGCTACAGAACAGAAACCTATCAAGTGGATTTGCGAGCCGGGTATCAATTGGCCAAGCAGCGCATGGATCCGGTTATAAATGAGACAGTTCGCAGAGATATTGGTGGTGACCGACAGATTGTACATTTTACGAGTTCAGAATATATAGAACCTTCGTTTAAGCACATACTTTTGCCTGTTTATATTAGTGCATACCGGTATAAGGGCAAACTTTACCAATTTGTTATCAGTGGACAGTCAGGTCGTATACGGGGTCATCGTCCTTACAGTGCCAGAAAAATTGCCATGGCCATAGTTACAGCCTTAATCACCATGGGTTTGGTGTATGTGATTATTACCTATCTAAACAATTGATAAGTAATATAGTATATTTGTTGGGTTGTTTATATATCTCTCTTTCTTAGGTATTTAAATGAAAGAGCGTGTTATGTAACAAGTTTTTGGAGCTTTTTGTAATTACTTACTTTTACTGTGCAAAAATTATTTGATGGTCTTTTCAATCAAATAGTGATATTGCCTTAATTTTGTTTTTCGATTGTTTAGTATGAAGAAAATTTTGATTGTTGAGGATGACCTAACTTTTTCAAGAATTCTCAAAGGCTTTTTAGAGAAGAATGGGTTCAAAGCAGATGCTGTGAGCACCGCAGAAAGTGCATATAAGCAATTCAAGGCTGAAAACTACGATTTAGTAATTACCGACTACCGTCTACCTGATGATACCGGCATGTCCGTTTTGCGTTTTGTGAAAAAAGATAATCAACGGAATTTGGTTATTTTAATGACCAGATATTCCGATATTAAAACTGCCATTCATTCCATGAAACTTGGTGCGCTAGACTACATAGTTAAGCCTGTGAATCCAGATGAACTTCTACTATCCATCAATCAAGCTTTTTCCGCTAGTACTAGTACCACCAAAGATAAAAAACCCAGTCAGGAAATTGCTCCCTCTATGTTGCCAGATTATGTAATTGGTAAGAGTAAATGGGCTTTGGAACTGCAACGGCAAATTGAACTGGTAGCACCCACTGACATGTCAGTCATTATTCAAGGCGAAAGTGGTACGGGCAAAGAATATGCGGCACAACAGATTCATAAATATAGTAAGCGAGCTAAAATGCCATTCGTAGCATTAGACTGTGGTGCTTTATCAAAGGAATTGGCGGCAAGTGAAATGTTTGGCCATATAAAAGGAGCATTTACAGGAGCGGTTATGAGTAAAACCGGCCAATTTGAAATGGCCAATACAGGCACCATTTTTTTAGACGAAATTGGTAACCTTAGTTATGAAGTGCAAGTGCAGCTTTTGAGAGCCATTCAGGAAAGGAAGATTAAAAAACTTGGAGATACAAAGGATATTGATATCGATGTAAGGATAATTGCTGCTACTAATGATGATCTGAAGATTCAAGTAGAAAGAGGTTTATTTCGTGAAGATCTTTATCACCGACTAAATGAATTTAAATTGCAAGTTCCACCTCTTAAAGACAGAGGGGCTGATATAATTGAATTTGCGAATTTTTTCTTAAGCCAGGCCAATAAACAATTGGGGAAGCAAGTGCAAGGCTTTGATACAGAGGTTTTGAGTATTTTTAATAGTTATAATTGGCCAGGAAATATCCGGGAATTCAAAAATATTATTAAGCGAGCGGTTTTGATGGCTGATAATGACATTATTAGTAAAAAAAGTATTCCTGATGAACTAACTGAAAATATTGAATATCAGCCACATAGTTCTTCTACAGATCTGAAAGAATTACAAAAAGAAAGTGAAAAGGAATTGATCGTCAGAACCTTGGAACAGACCAGATACAATAAATCGAAAACAGCTCGACTGCTCAATATCGATCGAAAAACATTGTATCTCAAAATTGAAAAATACGGTATAGAAAGTTAGAGATTGAAATCTAATTTAAACCGCGCATTGATTTCATCTGCTTCGGTAATAAGTTGATTTAAGTTATCAGAATTGACCATGTTTTCTTTTCTGGTATTCAATTCAATTTTTCTTGACAATTCAGATAGCTCAGAAATCTTAAATTGCGCAAAACGAGAAGCAAGTTTGTGTGTAATCAATGTCACCAACGATGGATCTGGTTTTTCGATTTGGCCTTTTAATAGATTCAAGTCATTTTGCGTCTCATTATAAAACTGTTTCACTATATCCTTAACCATATCGGCATCACCAAGCGTGAATTTTTCAATATCTACTAAATCATATGGCACATTATTGCCATTTGAAAACACATTGTCATGGGTTGTTTCAATTTTATTTTCATTCTTAATGGGTATATCCAATATACTGGCGATCTTTCCGATAAGTTCATTTTTATGTACAGGCTTGTATAAAATTTCGTCAAAACAATCCCTGTTATTGTCCATTGATTTAGTAAGTACATCAGCTGTAGCAGCCAAAATCTTTGATGAAAATCCTGGAATTTCTTTCACTTTTCTACATAGATCATAACCACTAATGGTAGGCATGTGGATATCAAAAATTGCTACTTGAAAATCCATCTTCGATGCCAATTCCAATGCATTTTCTGGATCTGATGTAGTATGCACTTCTGCGCCACATCCAGAAAGTATCAATTGATGTAATTTTAAAATTAACGGATCGTCGTCTACAACAAGTATTTTTACACCTGAAAGAAGATCACTCTGAAAGTCAAATTCTTTCTGCCGAATCCATTCATTTTTCGAAACTTGTTCAAAACTAAATTTTAACCAAATTTCGGTTCCCTGATCGGGGATGCTACTTAGACCCAACTCGCCGCCCAGGAGGCTTACTACTTTATGCACAATTCCTAAGCCGAGTCCAGCTCCTTTATTTCTTTTGTTTGATTTGCCCGCTTGTTGATAATCTTCAAATATACGTTCCTGATCTTCTTTGCTTATCCCAATACCGGTATCCTTCAATACAAAATGAGCATGTATCATATCATTATCAGTGATAAATTCAGCTTTAAACTCAATACTCCCCTCATCGGTAAATTTAACAGCATTATGTACCAGATTATAAAAAACTTGATTGAGCCTGTAAGGATCTGTCCTGACAAGTGTTTCTCCAGCTGGTATTTGGAATTCAAAATCAAGTTTTTTTTCACGGGTCTTTAAGTTGAATGCGAGGTAGACGTCTTCAAGTAAATTTTGAAGAATAACAGGCTCTAAATTTATTTCTATTATTCCTGATTCTATTTTCGCCAAATCGAGGATTTCATTTGCAGTTTTCAAAAGGTGCTGTGAGGATCTTTTAATAGCTTTGATATACTCATTGGAATTTTCAAGTAGATCAGAATATCCAACTATAGAGGTTAGCGGCGTACGTATTTCATGACTCATGGTAGCCAGAAATTTTTGTTTGATTTTAACAGCTCTATCAGACTTTTCCTTTTCTGCAAGCAATTGATCTTGGTAGTA
>DAIQNU010000239.1:0-5847 GCA_036788235.1 Cyclobacteriaceae bacterium | reverse complement strand
AACCTTTTGGGGCTTTTTAAGGGCTGACTAAATCCTTTTTTGCGCAGAGCAGTACCACTCATTCTAGCAATTTGCTTTCCGTGTATACTTTTTACCTTGTAAATCTTAGTTGGATCAAGATAGTTAATGGTAATCATTCGCTCCGTATCTATGGAACCATGACGAAATACGCCAATTATGCCGCCTTGTTTTGTTTCAGTATTTACACGCTGGAATCCATCCCAAAAGCCCTCCGTAGGTTCTCCAAAGCCAGCCAAATCTTGTCTGAAACTCATTATATCATATTTGTCTTCCATAGCCTGTAGCCAGTCTGCATAGGCACGATACTTTTTTAATGCATCTCCGGTAAGCTGGCGTGGATCACCCAACATTATAGGTAATGCACCCGCTAGTGACTTTATGTGCATTTCCCAGCCTTTGTCCTGCATTTGTGGATTGCCAATGACTAAGGCCGTTGAAGGAATGGCTGGAGACCGCCACCAAGCCATGTGACGAACTTGCAGGTCGGTTTTTTCTCCTTGATCACCTGCAAAATTCGAAAGCCAGTTACCTTCGGCATGCTTGAGCATGGCATAATCGATTAGCTGCAAGCCACCCATAGTTTCGAAGGTACAGTCAATAAACAATTCTGGTTTCACCGCATGCAACTCATCAAACATTTCCCACATGCGTTCGTAATTCACAAACATCGATTCAGGATGATCCTTGTGGCCGTCATGATCGGTAGCATAGCAGCCAGAGTTTTCCGCATCAAATACATAAGCACTGGCGACCACGGCAAAATCAAGTTTCAGGTACTCCAAACCATAATCTACTACCAATTCCATGAGAATATCCTTAATGTAATCCTTCCATCCTGTTGAATAACAGGCAGATCGTACAACACTTGAAGGATTGTCGGAATGAAGGTTGGCAAAGTCGCCGTTCTTATCTCGTACAAACCACTCCGGATGCTCACGAAATACTTTACTATCTGCCGATGCACTACCCACACTCACCCATAAGCCGGGTTTCATCCCAAGGCTTTTTATATAGTCGAAAACCGGCTTGAGTCCATTGGGGAATTTTTTGTAATCTATTCCCCAGTCCCCATAACTGTCTTGCCAGCCATCATCAATGATAAATTCCTTCATACCGGCATCAGCGGCGGCTTTGGCAAGCTCCATGATGAGCTTTTCATTTATATCTTTTTCAAAGGGGTTCCAGGTATTATATACAAAAGTTGGTTTTTCATTCAATTCCGAAAGTCTGATGCCCATATGTTTTCTTATATAATCAGGCAATGAAGTATTGAGTACTTCTACTGGTTCTTTTTGTTGGTTATACACCATGGTAAACACTTCCGGTGTCTGAAAACTCTGTCCTGGCTGGATCCATTTTCTAAAAGGAAATCGATCATTTTTATGGGTTAAGCCGCTGGTGATTTCTTCGGCATCCCAAAAAACACTGGTTCGCTTGAGCACACCCGTAGCCTCATTGCCGATCAGTATGCCGGCCTCCCATTCAGGATTGTGCACGATGAGCAGCGCATCCTGCATATTTCCGAGGTACGGTCCTATGGATTTTCTACGTCCATAATCGCTATAAATCCAGCTAAAGGTGGTAGCATGATAGCCTGTTACCGAAAATTTCTCTACATCAACTGATTCCAGCGCAACCTCTGCACTGCCCAAATTTTTTATGGTCAGCGTTTTCCTAATCACGGGCAAATTGGGGTAAAGTAAATAATTTACGCTGAGTTCTATCTTTTGATCAGAACTCAGGAGCCTGACCGCGGCACCCGATCCTTCTAATGCATCTTGAATGGCTACGACTTCTTTCAAAGTCCACTTGTCCAAACCTGAGTGTATCTGCCCATCAATCTCAAATTGAAAATCGGCATTTCTTTCTGAAAAATATTTGAAATCACCGCTTGCAGGTTTATAAGATGTTGTGGTAAATGAACCTTTCTCGCCAGGCAATTGTATGATTCTTTCCACTATACCATTGTTGAGTATAAGCTCAGTATCTGTCCATTGGGCAACCTGCGCGGTGGCATTTTGTAGCAAAGTGGAAAGTAAAATTAGTACCAGGAAAAATTGATTTTTCATGAAGGCAAATTAATGTTGTCATTTTAATTAAACAGCGGCATTTTGAAATTAAAATTCGCCTGAAGTGTATGGGTAATTATACCAAACCAAAAATATCCAGATAAACGAAAAAATTCTGTTCCTTTATTATCCTTACTTAATACTATTTTATCGTAGCTATTCAAAAAGCGAGATAAAATGGAGATTTAATAAATATGAATGCTTAATTCAAAGGGATATTCAAAAAAATTAACTATTGCATTTTGACGAAATCAGCCTGCCGACTATTATTTTATAATATTAAAATTCATTCAGATGTTGTGCATAAATTATACATTTGAATGTGCTATCCTCGCAAGCTTTTTTTGGTGGCTTTTTCTTGCTTTCGGGCACCTTCTACAAAATACATATCGACAAAGCCTTTGTTTTTTGCATCTATTCTACCACGATAGGTTACAAAAAAATGATCCTGAATTTCCTCAAAAGTTGCCCTTGAAATATTTACTTTTCCTTCTTCACCACTCGATTCCATTCGTGAAGCCAGATTAACCGAATCGCCCCAAACATCATAAGCAAATTTTTTCTTTCCCACCACACCAGCCACAACTGGTCCTGTATGAATGCCAATACGTAGTTCAAAATATGCCTTGCCTTGCTTGCGTTTTTCATCTTGTTTCCAACGCATAAACCTTTGCATTTCTATGGCAGCTTTTACAGCATCTATTGGGTTGGTTTGGTTCGCAATTGGAATTCCCCCTGCTGCCATGTAGCCATCACCCATTGTTTTAATCTTTTCGAGATTGTACTTTTCGATTATCCCATCAAATGCCGTAAAACAAACTTCGAGTTCTTCAACTATTTCTTCAGGACTCAGACGCGAAGCAATACTGGTAAAACCCTTAAAATCAGTAAATAATATGGAAACTTTCTCGTAAAAAAGTGGTCGTGCTCTTCCATTTTCTTTAAGCTCTGCCGCTACAGCTGCGGGTAAAATATTATGTAGCAATTTATCCGACCTTTGTTTTTCTAAAACTATTTGACTTTGCTGCAAAAGTATTTGTTCGTTCTTATTGGCAAGTTGTTTTCTGGATCTTACCACGGCGATTAAGGCGATGGCTAGAAAAAAGACAAAAGCACCAACGAAGATCAGCCCCAATATGATCATTCTCTTTGTATTTCGCTCTGACTCCAGATCTAATAAGGCCAATTTCTTTTCTTGCTCTGAGATTTTCATTTCACGTTCTTTAAGTAGAATCTCATTTTGCTTTTGTTCAATTTCTTGCTCCTTGGTTTGAAGCATCACTTCCTTTCTGACATTTTCATCATGCAATTGCTGTATCTGCGACGAGGATGTTTCAAGTGAGTCCAATGATTTGAAATAACTTCTATATTCATTTACCAATCCAGAGTACAAGAGTGCCTCATCTTTCATTCCCATGGCCGTCGTAAGTTCAGCTAAGATTGTGGCTGCATCTAGCGCTTCTTCCATATATCTGCTTTTCTGCGCATATTCCAAGGCAGAACGTAACCGTTGCAAGGCTCGGCTCGATTTGTCAAGATCTAACAAAACCTGCCCTTCTATCAGTAATAAGTCAATTAGGTTTTTAAAATCTGCTGGTTTGCTTCGTTCGAAAATCTGCCTTGCAATGCCAGCGTTTTTTTCTATGGATTTGAGCAAAGTCAATCGCTTATCACCACTTTCTTCTTCAGCCAATTCCCACTCTATTCTGCATTGATTAAACAATGCGTCTGCTTCCAAGAGTTTAAGATCCGTTGCTTGGGCGTGCATAGCTGCCAAACCATAATACTTTTTGGCAATCTGAGCGTTTCCTTCAGCATCATAAAAATCGGCCATTTTATATGCCAAATGCGCAGCCTCTATATGATTGGACTCCATTGCGTAAGTATGGTACAAGTCAATGTAATAAGACATGTCCTCGTCCTGTTCTTGAGCTACAACATGGAAAGTCTGAAGTAAAAAGATAAGAATAATAGCCATAATCTGGCTACAGATTTTGACAGACTTACAACACTGCATTGCGGGATTCACAGATACGCATGAATTGTTCGAATTATACATAAATTTGTATATAATTTTATTGAGCTAACGCGGCTAGTACTGTAGGTTTTTTAATTTCAAACCTTAACTAAAGCTCACATGGCTTATTAATAAGCTCAATATATCAAGCACTTCAATATACGCTGATGGCAATAGATGTCAAAAAAAAGATTAGCACAAAAAGCAATGGCTTATGTAATAAAACCAGGCAATTTGTGCTATATCCTTGTATTAAGATCCTTTTGCAATTTTTGTCCAAGAGTCTCGTAAGGGTACTGTCAAATTAAAAATCATTTTATCTCCATTGGTATCAGCATCTAGACAAAAGTAACCTTTACGCTCAAACTGGTACCTTTCTGCGAGTTGAGGCTTAATACTTTCTTCAATAAAACAATTTTGTAAAATATTGAGAGAATCAGGATTTAGAAATTCTTTAAAATCTGTTTCTTTATGTCCGTCGGGCTCCTCATCGGTAAACAGACGGTCGTACATTCGTACTTCTATGTTTTTGGTATGCTGCGCAGATACCCAATGCAGCGTACCTTTTACTTTTATATTACTTGTATCTTGGCCGCTTTTAGACTCCGGTATGTATTCACAAACTAATTCGGTGATCTCACCTTCAGAATTCTTTATTACTTCTTTACAGAGAATTATATATGCATACTTCAATCTGACCATACCTCCGGGTGACAGCCTGAAAAATTTCTTCGGGGGATTTTCCATAAAATCCTCACGTTCAATGTACAAGTATTTGCAGAATGGCACCATACGCTTTCCGGCCTCCGGATCTTCGGGGTTGTTTATGGCGGTCATCTCTTCAACCTGTCCGTCGGGGTAATTGCTTATTGTTATTTTTATAGGATCTAATACGGCCATTACTCGGTTGGCTACTTTGTTTAGATCTTCACGTATGCTATGCTCAAGCAAAGCCAGATCAATAATGCCGTCACGTCGTGCCACACCTATTCGCTCCGAGAAATTGCGTATCGACTCTGGCGTATAACCTCTGCGTCTTAACCCACTAATAGTGGGCATACGAGGATCATCCCAACCATTTACATATTTACCCTCTACCAGTTCGCGCAATTTACGCTTACTCATTACAGTATAGCTAAGGTTGAGTCTGGCAAATTCGATTTGCTGCGGCTTATGCTCGACCAATTGATTGTTGAGCCATTCATATAAAGGCCGGTGTACTTCAAATTCTAAAGTGCAAATAGAATGTGTAATGCCCTCTAATGAATCACTGAGGCCATGGGCAAAATCATACATGGGATAAATGTTCCATGCATCACCTGTACGATGATGTGGTTTTTTGCGAATGCGATAAATGGCAGGATCGCGCAAATGCATGTTAGGTGAAGTCATGTCGATTTTGGCACGAAGAATTTTGCTGCCTTCGGCAAATTCACCAGCTTTCATCCGGGTAAAAAGATCCAGATTTTCTTCCACAGAGCGGTTTCTGAATTTGCTTTCTACTCCGGGCTGCGTAGGTGTGCCTTTTTGTTGCGATATTTCTTCTGCCGATTGATCATCGACGTAAGCCTTGCCCAATTTAATTAGCTTAATGGCAAAATTATATAGATTTTCAAAATAGTCGGAGGCGAAAAACTCATGGTCTGCCCAGTCAAAGCCCAACCAATGCACATCTTCTCTGATGGAGTCTACATATTCTACATCTTCAGTAGCGGGGTTTGTATCATCGAAGCGTAAATT
>DAIQNU010000238.1:0-5868 GCA_036788235.1 Cyclobacteriaceae bacterium | reverse complement strand
GTTTGGTTTCCATTGAGCAGCTGGAAATCGCCATTTTCATTTTTTACACCTATCCCTACCCTATCTGCATCCGGATCAGTAGCCATCACCAAATCAGCATCAAGTTCGGTAGCTTGCTTTAGTGCCAGTGTCATTGCCTCAGTTTCCTCAGGATTGGGATATACTACTGTAGGGAAATTGCCATCAGGCTCAGATTGTGCTTCCACCAGACTCACATTGGTAAATCCTGCTCTTTTCAGCATCTCCGGAACTAGGGTTATACCCGTGCCATGCAAAGATGAAAATACAATCTTTATATCGTGGTGCTTTTTTATAGCTTCAGGCGATAAGAGAACACTTTTTACTTTTTCGAGATAGGCATTGTCAATTTCTTCGCCAATGATCTCAATAAGGCTGTCATTACGGTCAAATTTAATCTGACTAAAATCTTTTATGGCTTCTACTTCCTTTATTATATTTTTATCGTGGGGCGGTACTACTTGAGCGCCATCATCCCAATAGGCTTTGTAGCCATTATATTCTTTAGGATTGTGCGAGGCTGTTTGCACTACACCGCTTTGGCAACCATAATATCGAATAGCAAATGATAACAAAGGTGTGGGTCTGAGTGCTTCACAGAAATAAACTTTAATGCCATTGGCTGAGAAAACATCAGCAGATATTCTGGCAAAATAATCACTTTGATTACGGCAATCATGGGCAATAGCTACCTTGACCTGCTGGTTTGGAAAGGTCTTGAGGAGATAATTACTCAGCCCCTGAGTGGCTTTACCAATGGTGTATTTATTGATTCGGTTAGAGCCAATACCCATTATTCCTCGCAGTCCTCCAGTACCAAATTCCAAATCTTTATAAAAAGCATCAATAAGCTCTGTCGAATTTTCAGCATTTAACAATCTATTGATTTCACTTTTAGCATCTTCATCTATGCCAGCATTCAACCATTCTGTTGCTTTTTCTTTAACTACTAAGTCCATATGCATTAAATATCTGTGGTTTATAAAAAATAGAGGCTTTGTAAAAAGCCGCATTAGGTTTCAAAAATAAAATAAAATGGCAGAATTTTATGTTTGAAGTTTATTTATTTGCGCTTTATACAATTACGTATTTTATTTTATCCGTATAGTGCTTACGAAAAAAGTTAGTATTTCAACCCATTTTTAGAAGCACAATTTTAGGACATCCAATTTATCAACTTCCCCACCAAAAGAATCTATCGTTTTTTTCACATATTTTTTTATAAATTAATGTTTTCGTAGAAAAAATAGTTCAATTTCGCAGAAGCAATTTCCTTGCGTTCTTGGTTTATATAATGCTATTCAATTGATGAGGATATTAATAAATGAAATAACTTTTTTGCTATTAGCAGCTTTTTTGGTGCTTTTAGGAGTTTTAGCTATGGGTATTTTGGTAGATGTGTGGTATAAAGAAATAATACTTATACTAAAAGCCACCGGACTCACCTATATTTCTTTGCTAATCTTAAGGTTTTTATATTTTTTAATTTACGGTAAGCAACACCGGTAAACCAAAATTTCGCCTTCCATCTATCATATATTCCATTTAAAAAAAGGGAGAATAAACTCATACTTTTTCTAAGGCAATAACGTTAAAAAAAATTGATATCAAACAGACACAAATGCCACATTTTGAAAGTAGCTTCACGGATTTTTTAAAGGAGCTAGATGCTAATAACAATAGAGAATGGTTTGCTGAAAATCGTCGTAGATACGAAACTCAGGTAAAAGAAGTATTCAAAGGGTTCGTTGATAAGCTTTTACCTTATGTAAGAGAAATAGATCCAGATATATCCATTTCAACCAAGGATGCTGTTTTTAGAATTAATCGGGATAATCGGTTCAATCAAGAGCTTCTACCCTATTACACCTACATGCGAGTGTTTTTCGCCAAAGGCGGCAGGAGATCGCCTTTTGCAGGTTTTTACCTTAAAATTGGTCATGACTTTATAAATATCGGTGGTGGTGCTTTATTTCTTGAAAAAGAAAATTTGAAAAAAGTCCGAATTGAAATTGCCTTCAATGACGAAGAATTTCACAGCATTATTTCTAACCCAACTTTCGTCTCAACTTTTGGTCAAATTAAAGGTGAGAAAAGCCTTCATATACCCAAAGAGTTCAAAGAAGCTGTTAAAAAGCAACCCTTAATTGCCAATACGAAATTCTTTTATGAAAGTACTTATCAAGGCGATCAACTGTTGCAAAAACCCGATCTGATCAATTTTGTCATCAGCCATTTCCATACTGGCATGCAGGTAAATCAGTTTTTGAAACGTGCCTTGGAAAAAACCAATCAGCCTTCAAATGTAAGATCGTTTAACAACTGATAACAATATTAAAAAAATCCCGATATCAGCTACCGGGATTTTTTTTAATCAATTCAGTTTTAGAATGGTATTTGATCAGGTTACTTCAATTTGAGAAAATTAAGCAATAGATGAAATTTAAAACTCCATGATTTGCCCTGCTTCTTCCAAAGCTGGCCTCAAAACGTCATAGGACAACTCCTGCGGAATAACTCCCTGATCTATAGCCAATGAAGCTGCTAAAGCAGCACTTTGAGCCATTATCATAAAGACTGGCTCCATTCTGATGGATCCGAAGGCGATATGTGAACTCGATACACAAACAGGTACCAGCAGATTTTGGCACTCATCCTTTTTTGGCAGTAAAGACCCATAAGAAATTTTATATGGATGAGGCGCTTTAACACCAATATCACCTTCATTTTGCACAAAACCATCTTCTTTGACATAGCGCTGCACATTGTGCGAATCGAGTGTATAAGATCCCATACCAATAGAAGCTGGAACCTCTTTTTTACTAAGTACATCATGTTCGGTCATTACATAATCGCCAATTAGTCTTCTTGCTTCACGCACATAGATCTGATGTGGCCAATGTTCATTATCCATAAATTCATCAGCGGCAAGTCCCCATTCATTGAATTCAGCTTGAACATCTGCGGGAATTCTAGGGTCAGTTGCTAAAAAATACAGCAGCCCCTTTTGATAGGTTTCGTGTTCATTAATGATTTCTTGGCGGCGCTCATAACTAGCATCAGGATAATCGTAATTCATGCCGATATTATCCGTGCTAAACGGGCCATGATTATTTGTATCAGTTTTACGGTTTGGCACCGGATCAAATTTATCAAATAGCTCATCCCAACCTGCTTCGAATACCCGAGCTAGCAATTCATATTGCGCACTATCATAACCCTCTGGCTTTGAAAATGCAACACGATTATCTGGGTGATTGCTTAAGCACATTCTAAAACAATAGGCTTGCAATTTATTGTCACCTTCGCCAAAAACTCCTGGATCTTCATCAGAAATACGCGGCAATAAACCACTTGATGGATCGCCAGGAATTTTGTAAGGATCAATGTCTTTTTTGAAGTAATGGTCGTGATGGAGCACACCGGTTTGTATGCCGTTCCATTCTTCATCGTAAACACTATTGGCCTCGCGCCCTACATGATAACTCACACCTGCCGCAGCCATCAAATCGCCTTCATATGTGGCATCTATAAAAATTTGGCCACTATACTTTTTACCACTCAAGGTCTCGAAAGAAACTATCATTCCATTTTCTTTTTCTAAACCCGATGTTCGGTTCAGCCATTCGTCGCGGTGTATTTCTATATTGTACTCAGCTGCAAAATCTTCAAAAACCTGCTCGGCTGCATGGGGCTCAAAAATCCACATTGTACGTTTATCGCCATCAATGGCTGGTGTACTTTGCCCTTTATTACCATATTCACTTTTTAGTTGCCATTTCCAGTTTTCCTCTTTTTGATAGTGATCATAAATCTTCTGATAAAATTCTCGCGCCAAGCCGCCGATTACCTCCTTGTTGCCTGTATCTGTAAAACCCAAACCACCAGAAGAAAGACCACCCAAATGCTTATCAGGAGAAACTACTAAAACAGATTTGCCAGACCGAATCAACTGCACGGCGGCAATAACACCGGCAGATGTCCCTCCATATACAATTACATCGGCTGAATAATGATTTGGATCGCTTTGCTTCGGAGTACACATGCTCAAAAAGCAGAATAAGGCCACTTTTATACCTAAAAACAATGACTTCATGAATTAATATTTATGGGTTCAAAAAATTGGTGACTTCACCAATGCTAAGATAATGGATTATTTTAATCATGACTTATTGAAGAGGCACATGACCAATGCTTGAACAGTAATGAAAAAACCAACATTGATTCTAAAAATGTGTTTGTTTAGAGCGAAGCATCATTAGCATCCGGGAAATTAAACCTAGCTTTCCTGTTTTAATAGAATTATATGAACCAATAACCTTGAAAATGAACATTAAAACAAAAACTATAAGTCTGTATTTCATGTCGGGTTTTTATGTAATAGCCGGGATAAATCACTTTGTAAATCCTCAGTTCTATTATCCGCTCATACCTGATTACCTGCCATATCATTCTTTACTAAATATATTGAGTGGATTTGCAGAAATTATCTTAGGATTGTTACTTCTGCTCGTAACGACAAGAAAACTTGCCTCTTATGGCATTATAGCTATGTTGATACTTTTTATACCAGCACATATTCATCTTATCGATATGGGAGGTTGTATAGACCTTGGCCTCTGTGTACCTATTTGGGTAGCTTGGGTCAGGTTAGTTCCACTACAACTATTACTTATGTATTGGGCATGGTGGCATAGGAAGTGAGTCTTGGTTTTTACCCAAAAAAACAAGACCCTCTCTTCAAAAGTGGCTTTTGTACATAATGCGCAAGTATAGATGCTTTATATTTTTTGTATAATAATTTGCTACCTAACCCAAATGCTTAGTTTATGGTTCCAAACCAGTCGTTATAGGATTATCTTCATAGCTAATCCAATCGCTCCAACTACCTGCATATAGTCTAACGTCATCGATCCCCGCCTCTTCCATAGCAATGATATTATGTACGGCGCTCACACCTGAACCGCAGTAAACAATTATTTCGGGTGTCGCTTCTAAATCAATAAATCGTGCTTTCAGTTCAGGCACTGATTTAAAACTACCATTCTGCAGATTATACTCAAAAGGCCTGCTCACAGCTCCGGGTATGTGCCCTGCCTTTTTGTCAATAGGTTCAACTTCCCCGGTGTACCTCGTAGACCCGCGGGAATCAATAATAACAGCTTCCCTGGAATGTAACTTTTCTTTCAGCTCATCAATGCTAACCAGCATTTCCGTTTGAAAGTCAGGCGTGAAAACTACCGGATGTTTAGAAACAACCTTTTCAGTTACTGGGTATTCATTGGTTTGCCATGCCTGAAAGCCCCCATCTAAAATCCGAACATTTGAATGCCCCATATATCGAAGCAGCCACCAGAGTCTGCCAGCAATCATGCCATTGGCATCGTCGTAGACAATCACATGTTTGCTACGATCTATACCTGCTTGCCCTAGTTTAGCGGCCAATTCCTTAAAATCAGGCAGTGGATGGCGGCCACCGTGTTTGCTTAGCGGTGATGATAAATCCTTATCGAGATCGAAATATACGGCGCCCGGAATATGTCCTGCAATGTAATCGTTTTTGCCTTTTGATGTATCCGAAAGACTGAACCTTGTGTCGACCACAACAATAGGTTCATCTTGAATTATATCATATAATTCTTCAGGAGTTATGATATTTTTTCGCATAGTTGTTATTTGTGGGGTAGAAAAAAAGCCTTGAATCAGATAGTTAGCACTAATCTAATAAAAGTTCGTTCATTTTAAACAACAGCAAATCGTTATTATTGTTATTCACCGAAAAATATTGTTTTTCACTTGTAGACGACTTTTGTAGTATTGGGTTAATTGACCATCAAAATTTTATTACTA
>DAIQNU010000237.1:5601-5873 GCA_036788235.1 Cyclobacteriaceae bacterium | reverse complement strand
GTGATTATGATTCCGCGTACTAATACTTTCAACTATGAGCTTTGAGCTTTGAGCTTTGAGCTTTGAGCTTTCAGCTTTCCCCTTTGAGCTTTCACCTTTGAGCTTTCACCTTACTTCCCAACTATCCTATTGTATTTCTTCATGATCTCAATTACCTGTTCTTTGGGTATGGCTCTAATTTCATGGCCTGATCTACCGACCATTGTTTCAGCAGCAAAAAGTGAATTGATTATAGCCTCTTCAGTGGCTTCAATGGTTGCTAAAAACAATGG
>DAIQNU010000237.1:1543-5591 GCA_036788235.1 Cyclobacteriaceae bacterium | reverse complement strand
GCCATTTGAAGCAATGCCGCCAGTTTTGGCCAGACCCAGCATCGCTCTTTTGGCCAACCTTTCTAAGTTTCTGGATAAAAGCGGGGCATTAGTTATCACCACGATCATGCAAGATCCATCGGCGTCGGCATTTATTTTATCGCTATATGAATATTTGTTTAATTCCTTGCCAATAGGCACGCCATTGATCTCAAGCACGCCTCCAAAATTGGTTTGAACAAGTACACCAACAGTATAACCGCCCAAAGATTCAGGTAAAACACGTGATGCTGTACCAATGCCACCTTTAAAACCAAAACAAATTGTGCCTGTGCCAGCGCCTACATTTCCTTCTGCTACTTTACCGGCTTTTGCATTAGCAATAGCTTCCAACACATGTTTCTCCTTAACATGCCTTCCGCGGATGTCATTAAGCCAGTTGTCATTCGTTTCACCTACTACAGGATTTAGTGAGCCAACCTGTTCATTATCCGGTAAACCCAATGTAAAACTTATCACCGCATCCGATGCTGCGGCTACACTTAGTGTGTTGGTGAGTATTATAGGGGTTTCAATGTTGCCTAATTCTTTTACCTGGCTATATCCAGCTAGCTTTCCAAAACCATTTCCTATGTATATAGCAGCTGGAACTTTCATCCGAAACATATTGCCATCATGTGGTAAAATGGCAGTGACACCAGTGCGAATATTATCTCCAGAAATTAAAGTAGTGTGCCCAACTTTTACACCGGCCACGTCAGTGATGGCATTATTTGAGCCAGTCGGTAACACGCCGATTTCGATGCCATAGTCCCTGGCTCTTTTGGACTGCGCCTGGCTTGATTCATAACCCCAATAGAGGAAAACAAATAGTAGAAATAAATTTTTCATAGTAAAATATTTGAAAGGGGTGAATAGCCAATTATGCATTGAATGTAATTGTTTCTATACAGTCACAGTCCATAGTCTATTCCGTTGTTAATGTACAAAAAAAGCATTGATACCCAAATCAATTGCTTTTACCTATTGCCAAAATAGAAAGTTGAATATTGTAGTGTATCGAATTGGTTCTTTCATAAAAAGTATAATGGGTTTGCTTTGATATTCAAACTGTAAAAATATCAAACCTTTCCGGCAAGCTTTGCGGAACTATTTTCAATTTATTGCTATTTCAATTCCTTAATAAATCGTAATATTCATTTTGAATTGAATGGACGGTGATTTAACCGGAGAGGTTTCCTGGGAAGCTAACCTTTATTCGATCAATCAATAAGCAAAACACATGAATCCTTTTTTAAATAAATTCTGTAATAAAATGAAAATTAAATCAATCATCAACAAGGTTATTGTCCTATTTCTGGTTTGCGGCCTTCCTCTGCATTGTACTTCTCAAGGCAAGTTTAAAGCACAAACACTTGTAGAAATACAAGGTGAGAAATGGATTATAAATGGTGAGCCAACATTAAAAGGTAAAACATGGCGTGGCTATAATGTGGAAGGTTTATTGCCAAATTCGCGCATGGTACAGGGTATTTTCGACGATCTAAACCCTGAAACCCGTGATAAATGGAAATATCCAGATACTGGCAAATGGGATGCGGATCGAAATACCAATGAATTTTTAGCTGCTATGGACGATTGGCATTCCCATGGATTATTAGCCTTCACCATCAACCTCCAAGGTGGAAGTCCTTTTGGATATTCTAAAGGTCAACCCTGGATCAACTCGGCCATTGATGAAAATGGAGAGCTGCGCAAAGATTATATGAATCGCCTTGCCAAAATCATTGATAAGTCTGACAAATTGGGCATGGTAGTTATTTTGGGCATTTTTTATTTTGGACAAGATGAAAGAATAAAAGATGAAGCAGCAGTTATCAAATCAGTAGACAACACGGTGGCATGGGTGCTTGATAGAGGATACAGAAACGTAATTATCGAGGTAGCTAATGAATGCGACAATAAAGCATATGATCATGAAATCATAGGTCCGGCTCGAATAACTGAATTGATTGCTAAAGTAAAGCAGCAGGAACGAGATGGTTATCGACTTTTGGTGAGTACTAGTTTTAATGGAGGCTCTATTCCCAACGATCCTGTAATAGAAGCATCTGACTTTGTGCTCATTCATGGTAATGGCGTGCATCAACCCGCAGGGCTCAATAATATGGCCAATATCATACGCAATAAAACTGTATATTCACCTAAGCCCATTGTCAACAACGAAGATGATCATTTCGATTTCGAAAAACCAATGAATAATTTTGTGGCCTCCACAAGTTCTTATGTATCTTGGGGTTACTTCGATTATCGAAAAGCTGATGAGCCTTTTGAAGTGGGTTACCAAAGCGTGCCGGTTGATTGGGGAATAACTTCGGATCGAAAAAAGGGCTTTTTCAATTTAGTTAAAGAAATGACAGGTGGAAATTAACCTCGTTGATCCTATTAAAAATTAGTTTAGCTCAGATATATTTTGGTAAAACCTGAACTGTGTCACTGCCCGGGTTTTACCATTAATAATTATGTTTTTTTTAACTTTTAAGTCAACACTTCACAATGAAAAACTATATTTCAATCATTAATCTTAATGTTTCAATTTTCTTAAACTGCCTATTTGTGTTTTTTAGTTTAGGATGCTCTACTGAGCCACAGGAAGAAAGTCTTAAGATTTTTGAAGAAGTTGACGGGCTTGTGGCCGTTGAAGCGGAACATTACAGCGATCAAAAATTGACCGATGTAAGAGAATGGCTTCTATGCACGTCTGATACCCAAGACAGGGACAATGAAGGTAATTTCTCAGCTGAGGCAAGTGGTGGCAAATACATGGAGATTTTGCCAGATACCCGTAGAACACATGATGATAAATTGATTCGAGGAGAAAATTTTTCTAACATTCCGGGGGTTATGGCAATTATTGAATATCCCGTCTACTTCAATAATCCCGGCAGATATTATGTCTGGGTGCGATGCTTTTCAATAGGTTCAGAAGAAAATGGTGTGCATGTTGGAATAAATGGAATCTGGCCCGAGAGTGGTCAGCGAATGCAATGGTGTGAGGGCAAAAATACCTGGCGATGGGAAAATGCCCAACGCACTGACTCAGTACATTGTGGTGAGCCAGGTTTGATCTACCTTGAAGTACCTTCTGCGGGAATCCATACCGTTGCATTCTCAATGAGAGAAGATGGCTTCAGAATGGACAAGTGGTTAATGAGCAGCGATCCGGATTTTGTCAGACCTAACGATGCTGTTCCTGACGAAAGACTCTACCAGGGTGAGGTGGATTTAAAACCTATTGATCATATGCATAGCTTCATAGCCATAGAAGATTTTTCTAATATTACCTCGGGTGATGTGCCATATTATATTGATAACGCAAGAAAAGCATTAGCCATAGATGCCTCTAAAACTGAAAACCGAGGTGTATTTGCCAGAGCTATAACAACCTTTTATGGTACAGCCGGTAGCTATGATTTGTCACTTACTACCATGGCCGAATTTGATGGAGAAAGCACTTATAAGGTATGGGTAAATGACAAGGAAATAGGAACTTACCAAAATGAACGGGTAACAAAAGAGGAAGATTACAAAAGGCTTCAGGCCATTTTTACATCTGTAAAACTAGCAGCAAATGACAAGATTATAGTAGAGTCTAATGCACATACCAATGGGTTGATTCCTGAAAATGACGAAACGGCCTGGGCGAGAGGAAGGTGGGCATCATTGGAAATTAGGCCTAATGATGACTTTCAAGTGCCCTGATTTTTACTATAAAATCTGTTTTAAAAGCCCTCACAAAATCAGGTAGGACTACAATAAACAGGGATCAGAAAAATGGAGTCTGCTGCTTCCCATAGTTAATAATTGTAAGTATGATGAAAGGAATAGAGAGGAATTTTCGGTAGGTTTTAGAAGATTACTATTGAATTTTTTTGCAGCCATTCTCAGGATTGAGGTTAAATGGCGATACAATCGTCTTTCTCACCCGCCCTCGTTGGAAACGAAGGGCGATGGGGGGAGTTATTTTTGTCTATATTCAGTTCTTCTTTGTCACAGGGCTCCGAGCCCA
>DAIQNU010000237.1:0-1533 GCA_036788235.1 Cyclobacteriaceae bacterium | reverse complement strand
CAACGTCCATTTTCTTCCTATTCGCTCCTCTCTAAAACCCTTACAGCCTGCTTGCAATAAGCAAGCCTGCTTGCAGCCATGTCGGCAGACAGACCTGTCTGCCGACATGGCAGGCTTTGAGCTTTCACCTTTGAGCTCAATAGTTTAACGCCTCCCTTACAGCTTCTTTTTTACACTGTGTTCTGAGCTCCGAACACTGAGCTTACATTCCCTCACGGCTCAATTTCTCCCTATCCGCTCCTCTCTAAACCCTTTCACCTTTCACCCTTCACCTATGAGCTACTAGTTCAATGCCTCCCTTATAGCTTCTTTTTTACACTGTGCTCTGAGCTCCGAACTCTGAGCGTACATTCCCTCACCGCTCAATTTCTCCCTATCTGTCATTCCCTGATATAGGTTGACCGTTGACCTTTCACCTTTGACCTTTCAGCTTTCAGCTTTCTCACACTATAAACTCGCCATTTGCTCCCTTAAAGCCTTTATGCCTATGGCAGCTTCCTCGTCAATATTTTGCCAGCGGCATTCCAACGACAATCCTCCTTTGTATTTCGCTTTCTGCAAGGCCTTGAGATAAGGTCTGAAATCATCACCAGCTATGCCTGGAGCCGTTCTGTTTTCTTTTTCAGCAATGTGGGTATGCACAATAATTTTTTTGTACTTAACAATCTCTGAAGCAGGTTCATCCTCACGCATCATATGGTAAATGTCTGCCAATAACTTAAAATAGGGTTGATTTACTGCCTGCACAATTTCAGCACCATCGGCCAGTGAATTTATAAAATTAGTTTCTCCTTTGTTGAGTGGTTCTAATGAAATCGTAATTCCATGTTTAGCTGCCAATGGCGCCATTTTTTTACATAGCTCTATGAACTGCTCTTTTGCTTTCTGGGCATCAAATCCATCGGGAATCCTGCGAGAACCACCACTGCCAAAAACAATATTGCTGGCTCCACAAGCTTTGGCACGCTCTAAAGATTTGTCAGCGCGCTCCAACATAGCTTCATGATGAAGTTCCGGGCCTACTGCACGCATATTGCCAGGGAAAAAGCTAACAAAGGATCTGGATTTTATAGGTAATGAATTATGCAATTTTAAAATATTGTCAAATTCAGCATCTGATTGTTCGGGAATTAAAAATCTCAAAACATTATCCTCAAAAAAGTCACAGCCTACTGCGGCAAACAATCCCGCTTTTTCATAAGAACCACATATTCCTAAAGGTATTTGGTAGGCTTTAGCAAATAGTGGATTTACCACAGCCAAACCTGTAGCTACTCCAACACTGGTTTTAATAAAATCACGTCTCGAAACATCCTTAATAGTCTTCTTCATATGTATAAATTTGGGTTTATCTAATTTTTACTCAAGCATTCTCATTTTATTCAACGATTAGTTTGTATTGCTCTTGTAGACCTAAATTACTTGCATTTCTTTCGCATTTTCAAATTGCGAGTAATGCCAGCAAGGTTCAAACCCTCCTTCTAACCTTAGGTAAGTATAATGAAATGCTTGACCACTAGCTAGATATGATTA
>DAIQNU010000236.1:0-5890 GCA_036788235.1 Cyclobacteriaceae bacterium | reverse complement strand
ATTTTATTTTAGTTATATAGTAGGAGAGAAATTAGTCTTGTCCTTAAATGAATGTAGTTCCTAAATAATCCTACCATTTTTTTTGGTTATTACCATCTTTAAAGCTGCTCCATTTATTTTTACTTTTTCCACACTACCTATCTAATTCATACTACCTAAAGCAGTAAGCACCTGCTACCAGAAGCAGTGTAATACTACTATCTCTAGTAAATTTCACATCTAAAGCGCATTTATATTCAAAGTAGTTCATGTATTCGAATTATTTGTCATAGGTTTGTTCTTATTAATAATTAATCTAAATAAAAATAAATATATCGATGATTACTACGAGAAAATATATCCTGCTTTTGTTGCTTGGACTTTTGGCACTGCCTTCAATGGCGCAAAAGTTTCATGTAAACGGAGTTGTGAAAGATGCTTACACACGAGAGCCATTACCCGGTGCGACCATCCAAATAAAAAATAATCCGACAACTTCTGTAACTGATCTGCAAGGCCAATTTCGAATGTATGCCAATCCTGGCGATATATTAATTATCCGGTTTTTGGGCTACATTCACACTGAATTAAGAGCACCTGCCGATGAGCAACCAATAACAATTTTGCTTCAAGAAGATGTAAATCAATTGGCAGAAGTGGAAGTAACTGGAGCTCTTGGGTTTTCGAGGTCTTCTAAAGAATTAGGAAGCTCAGCTCAAGTGATCGATAGCGATTACTTAAACCAAGGTAAGACTGTAAATCCAGTTTTTGGACTTACCTCTAAGGTGGCTGGACTCAGGATTAACCTTTACGACAGCAAAGTTGATCCTGCTGCACAAATTGTACTTAGAGGAACACGATCTTTACAAAGAGGTACCGGTATTGATGGCCGAACCAACAATGAGCCGATCTATGTGGTCGATGGCGTGCCCATACCTAACATTAATCGACTCAACCCCAATGACATAGAAAGCATAACGGTGCTCAAAGGGGCTAATGCAGCTGCTTTGTATGGTTCAGAGGGGGTTAATGGCGCAATCATGATCACTACGAAACGTGGGCAAGCAGGCCAGGGAGAGGTGTCTTTTTCTAATACCACCACTTTTTCAAATGTATATCTACTGCCAAAAGCGCAAACCACCTACGGACAGGGTCTCAATGGAAGTTATGTGCCCACCACCTATGAATCTTGGGGACCTGCATTTGATGGTAGTATGCAGCCTTTTGGCAACCCACTGCCTGATGGAACTCAACCTATGATTCATTTTGCTGCTCCAGATCGTGACAATAGGCTCAATCTGTTTCAAACCGGGGTAAATCTGCAAAATGATATTTCCTTTTCAGGAGGCGATGAGGTAAGCACATATTTTCTTTCGGCTCAGCATGTACATCAGAAAGGCATAATGCCATCTGATGAAAACAATCGAATAAATCTGAGATTTAATGGAACCAGAAAGTTTGGCAGACTTCAAACAGCCTACAATATCAATTTTATCAATAACCAAAAAGACATTACACCAGATGGCCCTTGGATATCTGCCTATCGGTTACCTGCCAATTTTGACTACGATCTCATCCGTGATTGGCAAGATCCAAATGGGCCGGGAAATCCCAACAACTATTTCATTCCTGACGGGAGCTGGCTAAGAAACCCATTTTTTCTGATCGATAACATCAGAAACCAGAGCAATCAGCAAATTATCAACGGTAAAATTGAGCTTAACTACAGTGCAGCTTCCTGGCTGGATATTATGTATAGAGCTGGTTTTTATACGGACGCTGAGGAAAGTAGAAACTTCACCAATAAATATGAGGCACCCGGCACTCGAAATACCCCTGGTGCGGTTAATGACGGAAGTCTGCTCTATCGTAGGTTTAACAATGACTTGGTGGTCAACATTAAAAAGGACTTTGGCGATTTTTCATCCAGACTTCTATTGGGGCAAAATATACGCACCGACTATCGTAAACAACAGAATGTTTCGGCCAACAATCTTTTATACAGAGATATCATTAATCCCGGAAGCAGAGCTGGTGAATTGGGTGGGGGATCTACTATTACCGAACAACGCTCACTTGCCGTATATGGTGAATGGGTGACCGGATACAAAGGCTATGCTTTTTTGACATTTACAGGTCGAAATGACTGGATATCAACACTTAGTAAATCTAATCGCTCGTATTTTTATCCGGGTGTCAGTGGCTCATTCATAGCTTCTGAAGCTATACCTGCTTTGAGCCAAATCAGAAAACTATCGTATGCCAAAGTATATGGTTCTTGGAATAAAACCGGAAACGTCACACTCAACCCCTATCAGCTTAACAATGTTTATTCACAATCCAATGGTTTCCCATTCGGAAATGCCATTGGCTTTTTGCCAGGGTTGACCAATCCAAATCCAGATATACAACCCGAGTTTGTCACATCTTATGAATTGGGTCTACAAATTGGGCTATTCAATCACAGACTGTATCTCGAAGGCGCTTATGTTTATTCAGATTCTGATGGGCAGATCTCGAATGCCAATGTATCTAGAGCCACCGGCTACAATGCTATGCTGGTCAATTCTGGCCGCATGACCAATAACATTTTTGAGCTAACCGTGAGTGGAGACATATTTAAGACTATGAACGCCAGATGGAATCTTGGTTTTAACTATACCTATACCAACAATATCGTCAAGGAGCTTTATGGTGAAGCATTATTCAGACAAAATTTCCGACAATCTTATGCTTTTGTTGGTGAAAATTTTCCAACACTATGGGTAAGCGATTATGAAAGAGATCCTTTGGGTAGGGTAGTGGTAGATACAGATACGGGCGATCCTAAAATTGCTCAAGAAAATACCATACTCGGACCCATGGTACCTCCCCACATGATGGGCATAAATACATTGATCGAATATAAAGGACTGTCGCTAGGCTTGCAATTTGACTGGCGAATGGGCGGATGGTTCTATTCTGAAACGGTACCTCCAATGTATACAGCTGGTACACACCCAAAGACTGCTACATTCGGCAGAGAAGCCTTTATATGGCCAAATTTAGTAATTGAAGTGGAGCCTGGTGTATACGAGGTCAATGATCAACTACTCACTTCTGGTGGTGGCAAGGAATTTTGGACCCGGCAGGGAGCTGTGCAAAGTAATACTGCCGCCAAAGCCGATTTCTTTAAGCTTAGAGAATTGAACCTTAGCTACCAATTGCCTATGGGTTGGTTTAGCAATCAAAAATTTATCCGTGGTGCCAGTGTTGGTATGGTAGCCACCAACCTGTTCATAGTCACACATGCCAGCAACGACATAGGCGATCCTGAATACCTATACAACAGCACTGACGGCTATTACAGCTTCAGGCAAATACCACCCATGAGAACTATAGGGTTTACTGCGAACGTGAAACTTTAAAAACAATTTTGAAAATGAACTTAAATAAATATATCTCATCAATCATCCTGACAGTTTTTTTAGCAATGGGTTTATTCTCCTGCGATTCATTTCTCGATGTAAATGTCAATCCCAATAGTCCTGTTTCTGAAAATTTACCACTAAATGCCAAGCTGCCTGCTGCTTTGGTGTCTGCGGTGAACCAAGAGCAAGGCCAAATCAATCAAATCGGCGGCTTTTGGGGAGGCTACTGGGGCACCAATAATGATGGTGTAAACCTATTCTTTAGTTTGAAAACTTATAATGGTTTAGAGATTCGCGAGCAAAGAGATGGCATTCCTGTATGGGAGCAAGGCTTCAACAACATACTGTATTTTAGACTAGTACAAGAAGAGGCTGAAGCTTCAGGGCAAGACTTTTATAGTGGGGTAAGTAAAATCATGCAAGGTTGGCTATTTCTTAGATTGGTTGATTTTTACAATAATATCCCTTTTGATGAGGCAGTTCAGGGCAATAGAAGTCTAAACCCAACCTATGAATCGGGTGAGCAAGTTTATGCTAAGTCAATCGATTTGATTACTCAAGGCATCACTGAAGTTAAATCTTCTAACATGCTTCCATCTTTCAATCATGGTGATATACTGTTTGGTGGCGAGAAAACAAGTTGGGTCAAATTTGGCAACACCATTAAGCTACGTGCCTTGATAAGGCAAAGTGAAAAGGCGAATGCTTCATATATTAATGGTGAAATAGAAAAAATACAGCAAGAGGGCAGTGGCTTTATTCAAGCCGGCGAATCAGCGTTGGTAAATCCGGGATATTTAAACACAGTAGGTAAGCTCAATCCATTTTGGGCGAGTTACTACCGCGATGTTCAAGGGGTATCTACCAACTATCATCAAAACATCAGACCTACAGAGTATCTTCTGGATCAGTACAAACAGTTGAATGACCCTCGCATGCAGCAATTGTATCAAGATGTTGAGGGCGAATATAAGGGCGTACTTTTTGGCAATCCCGATGCTGGAAATCCTGAATACGCCCGCGCAAACACCTCTGCCTTTAAAGGGCCAGTTGAAAATGCCGGGAGTCCGACAGGCTTGTTCCATAGCATCGCTCAATCAAGTGTATTAATGACCGACACTGAGAGTTTATTCTTGCAAGCCGAGGCCGTACATCGTGGATGGCTTAGCGGAGATATGAATCAATTGTATGAAAATGCCATTCGGACTTCACTCACTTATTTGAAAGTCGCCCAAGAAGAACATGATACATACATCAACCAACCAACCATACTTTTATCAGGTGCAGCTAATCCTCTGTCTAGAATTATCCAGCAAAAATGGCTTGCCTTAAACAGCATTAGTAGCATCGAGGCCTGGAACGATCACAGAAGATTAGGGCTGCCAGATTTTCCAGCAACAATAGCATCAGGTATAACTGGCCGACCTTACAGGTTTATGTATCCTGAAACAGAGCGTGGCACCAACAACGACGAGGTCTCGGCTCAGGGGAGTGACCTAATGACCCAGAATAAAATATGGTGGATGCCTTAGTATAAAACCTTCCTGTTTCCTTATAAAAATAAGCTACTCGCAGGAAGGTTATAATCTTTATTTTAAAAAATACGAGCATGTCAAAATTGAATAAGAAGTCCAAAGCATGGCCAAAAACGCGAAAATTCTTTAACGATATCCACTTGTGGAGTGGTTTAATCAGCGGTTTGGTATTATTGGTAGTATGTTTTACCGGTACTATATATGTATATCATGCCGAAATCAGGGAAATGGGTGCCCCTCATTTGTATCATGTTTCTACTGATCAGGCTAAGCAGCGGCTACCTTTGGACGAATTGGTTAAGAAAGTATATTCAGAAACATCAGGAGACATTACCAGTATATCCATTCCGCACAAGACCAATGAGACCATACAATTAGCCATAAAAGTACCTGGCGACAAAAGCCGCTTTGGTACTACCTATTTTATCAATCCTTATAATGCCGAGGTGCTAGGTACTAGTAACGATCCGAATAAGGCCGCAGAATGGCTGAAAACACTTTTTAGTTTACATCGCTGGTTGTTACTTGATAAAATAGAAAAACCATTTTTTGGAGAGTTGCCGAACCGGCAATTGGGTAGTTACATCACCGGTACGGCAACCATTCTCTTTACACTAGGGGTTCTTACAGGTTTGGTAATTTGGTTTCCTAGACAAATTAAAAGCTGGAGGCAAGGCTTAAAAATAAAAACCAAAGCTAGTTGGAAACGCATCAATCATGATTTGCACAATACACTAGCTTTTTACTCCATCATTATATTGTTTTTAATGGGAATAACAGGGCCTTTTTGGTCTTTTCCATGGTATAGAGAAGGTTTGCAAAAGAGTCTGGGCACCTATCGCGAACGTCAAATGCCACCTGTAGACAGGCGCTCTGGCACCGAGAATAAAGATAAAACCAAGCCTGAAAATCCTGATCCCATAGAATTATTGTCTTTTCAGCAGTATCTTGAAGTTGCAGATAGAC
>DAIQNU010000235.1:0-5952 GCA_036788235.1 Cyclobacteriaceae bacterium | reverse complement strand
CTGGATGTTCTGTAGAACGAAAATCCTCTCCCCAGAAATAGGCCATTTTACCCCATTCTGCATCTTCGTTCATTAAGCAAAATTGGTAAGGTGTGTAGTAGTGAACTTCAGCCATCATTTTGTTAGCTATTTCGTCTGTTGGCAGGGTGTTCATTAAATTATTTGTTTTTTCTACATCAGTTGATGGTCCTTGTACCACTAAAACGCGGTGACTATTTCTTCCGCCGGTCGATCTTACTGCATCAACGAAAGTTTGATGATAACTATTTAGAACAGCCATTTGGGCTGCATTTTCTACGTGGGGTTCATTGGCACTAGCAAATATCAAATGCTCGTCGAAATCTCTCAAATAGGTGGCTATTTGCTCCCAAAATGCTTTTTGCTTGTCATTGACTTCATCCTGTTTTTCAGTTGTCACATTGTTTTCTAACCAGCCGCCATCCCAGTGGATGTTTAAGATTGCGATCATCTCATTGTCTACACAATACTGAACAACTTGTTTTACCCTAGCCAGCCAACTTTCCTTAATTTTTGCTGTTTGAGCATTTTCCATATGTTGATTCCATGATGCTGGTATCCTTATCGCATTGAATCCGCTTTGTTTCACCGCCTTAATCAGATTATCTGTAACAAGTGGGTTGCCCCAGGCAGTTTCACCACCGATGGCCTCCAAGGTATTGCCGATGTTCCATCCTACTTTGATTTTTGCTGCTAATTCTGTAGCTGTACTAGACATTCCGCTGGCATCAGCAGCAATTGGATCTATATTGTAGCTGGGGTATCTGTTGCCTACTTGAGATATAGCAATTTCAATGGTTGGCGCAGATTCTGCCGTAAGGGTCAATTTTCCGGTGCGATTCACATTTGGATTTTCCAGCGCAGTTATAGTAATGGTGGAAGTACCTTTTTCTCCCGATGTATTGCTCACTTCTACCCAGTCAGCATCTGTTTGAAGGCTCCAAGATGGTGCATCAGTAGTTATTTGAACAGTTGTTTCGTTACCACTTTTTTCAAACGCGATTTCAGTTTTATCACTAGTGAGTGTATAAATGTATTGTGAGCTTGCTTGCGATACGACTACATAGACAGGCTTCGCAGATCCTGCGGTAATAGTAAGTGTGTCTCTTCTGGTTGTTAGGCTTTTGGAATCGACCATCAATGTGATTTCAGCACTCCTCTGTGTACCTTCCGATACGGGTAAAGTAATCCAATCTGAAGCTGGATTGCTAATCGTCCATGAACTCGCGTTTGTTTCTAAAGTGAAACTTGCCGTGCCACCATCAGCAGGAATATCAATTCTTTCTTTTGAAACAGAAAGGGCATTTACTTCATGATCTTTTTCACAACCCAACAATAGGAATGGAAAAATTAATAGGCCAATTATCTTAATAGCGTTTCTCATATTATAAGTTATTGTTGTTGAAAACTTTTTGTAGAATGACTTTAACCCACGCTCAAGTCGATTCACACATCATTAGACAATGATAGTTTTCATGCTATTAAGTGTTTTGACAAAATCGCAATATGTTTTGACAAAAAAAGCTTTTTCTATAAATTCTCTAAAAAAATGGCTGAATACTGATCAAAATTACGATCGGTGTTTCTCTAGATACTCGGATGGGTTGATTCCAACTTCATTTTTAAATACACGGTTGAAATGGCTTTGATTGTTAAAACCAACCTTGTAGGCGATTTCTCCCATGTTCAGGTCTGAGTGACTCAAGAATCTTTTGGATTCATTAATCCTTAGACGATTAATGTAGGTCTTAAAATTGCAATAAAATTTGGCTTGGATGTCCTTGGTAATCTGCCGCTGGGGGACACCTGTTTCTTTCGACACCAGCTCAAGCGTGAGTTCACTGTTGTCAAAATTATTGTTGATGTATTCTAAGTAACTATCGACAGGTATTTTGTTAGTTCCTGAAGCTAATGGCTTATACAATACCGTGATATTTTCATTTCTACCTTTAATGTAAACTACCAGATAGCCAATGCAGAAAATAAAAATTATAAAAATAGTTTCACCAAAAAAAAGCCATACAAACAAGGATCGGTTGTCTCTGGAAAAAGAAACCTTGTAAATTTCCAAAGTAAGCAACCGTTCGGTATCTACCGTATAAGCCGATCCCAAGTTAATACGGAGAATTTTAGATAAATCGGGTCGAAGTCTTTCATTTTCAGGAACATGATACATGTCTTTCCACCATTCGGGTGCTTCAAACTTGCTTAAGGGCAGTTCGTAATTTTTTTTTGTCTTCGAAATATTCAAAAAAGTGTGAAATGGGATTTCATCTTGTTCGAGTGGAGATACATGAGGCGGGTTGAAAATAGTTAGGCCAATTCTGTCTATATTATGACCTTTTATTAAAAGTTTGATTCGGTTGTATCCTACAGCATTTATGTATTTTTCTAAAATAGGCGATATGCTTAAACCGACATATGGGTTAGAGAAACCCTTATTTAATTTGAAATCAAGTTTTATTAACGAATCGGTAACCAAACTTTGCAAAACTTGAGAATTGCCCTGGTTGGCTTCATCGGTATAATGCTGGTAGTTGTAATTCTCAATATTTGGATAAATAATTTTATCGTCAAAACTTATGAAATATGCCATTGTTGATGCAAGAACTAGACAAGAGATAGCTACCGGCCAAATAAAATAATTTGATTTTAGTACTTTTAAAGCCAAGCGTCCCATTATCAATTACGAATTATAATTTACGAATTACGAGTTTTTAACACTACTAATTATGAATTATAAATTATGAGTTTTGATTGTGATTTTATTTTTACCGAGAATTATGCAGATTTGTTCGGGGTCAATAAGAAATCTCATAGCTTGTTCTTCTCAGTAGTTAAAAATTTGTAAAAGTTCACAACTCAAATCACAAATAATAATGATCTCTGCTGTAAAACATTACCATTCCTCAATTTAGAAATTTTTAATTCTTCATTCGTAATTTGTTCAAAATCCGTACTATTTCGTTATGCCAACGAAATTTCTACGAAGCCTGCTCAATTTGTTTATGTAGAAACAAACTGACGGCCTGAAAAGCCATATCAAATCCATGGTTGTTTACGATGATCAGATCGGCTATTTCTTTGAAGGGCGCTATGATTTTCTCATAAGCCGGCGATACATGGTGCTCATATCTGTATAGCACATCATTCATATCATAGCCTCTTTCTATGGCATCGCGGGCAATTCTCCGGCGAATTTTAACGCTTTCACGAGCCTCCACAAACAATTTGAAATCGACTAAATCAAGTATTACCTCAGAATAAAAAATAAAGATTCCTTCGACCAAAATAATAGGTGCAGGTTTAAATGTAAGCATCTTCGGAACTATGCTTGAATTATTAAAGGTATATTCTTTACGGGTTACCGTTTCGCCAGCAATCAAGGCTTTTAGATCGGCTTCAAATGCATCAAAATTGAGCGCGCGGGGATCATCGAAATTGTGTACACCATTTTTATCTTGCGGCACCTCACTTATGTTTCTGTAGTAGTTGTCTTGCCCGAGTAAACAAACATTTGAGGGCTCAAACGCTTCCAGTAATTTTTTAAGAAAAAGGGTTTTTCCAGATGCACTGCCACCGGTAAGTCCTACTACAAATGGTCTATTCATCTGCTTTTTGAACTTGCTTTTTCGATAGGAAATCTATTAGCTTTTGAATGGCTTTGCCCCGGTGGCTGATTTTATTTTTATCTTCCAGGGACATTTCTGCAAAAGTAATATCATAACCTTTAGGAATAAAGACAGGATCATAGCCAAAACCTTTTAGGCCTTGTGGCTCTTTGGTTATTTGCCCAGTTACGATACCTTCAAACAAATGGGTCTTACCTTGAAAAATGAGTGTAATAACCGTTCGAAATTGTGCGCCTCTATGGTCTTTGTTTTCTAATTTGGACAGCAGAAGCGCAATGTTTTCGTTGCTGTTTTTAGATTCCCCTGCATATCGTGCCGATAACACACCAGGCTCACCATCAAGTGCAAAAACTTCCAGGCCAGTATCATCGGCATAACAATCTATCTGATGTTTTTGATAAATATACTCAGCCTTTTCGCGAGAATTCCCTTCGAGTGTTCGCTGATTCTCAGGCAAATCATTTGTTTCATTCAGTGAACTAAGCCCGATTATTTCAAAACCATCGCCCAGAAGCTGATTAACTTCTTTTATTTTATTCGGGTTATTGGTGGCAAAGCATATTTTCATCCAGATCTATTAATTGTCATTGACTAAAAAAATCCATGCATTCATCGACAATTTATACTTCTCAAACTTAATTCAAAAACTGAATGCCGAATGCATGTTCAAATATTATAATTTTGAATGGATATAAAAAGTAAAACAATCATCGAAAACCTTGCAACTTGCATTCATAACTACTACCTAATTTTGAATTGTGTAATTCGGTTTATATGCAAAACCAAACGTGCCGCTTATGAAAGGAGATGGTTTACCAGGGTTTATTCGAACATCTAATTCAGAAACTCTCACAGCAAACCTGTTTCGGCTAATTTTCTGAACATTTCGTCGAGTCATTGAAAGGAAGTACCGTCTACTTTAAATTTTTATGTAACTGTAAAATCTAAAAATTGAAAATATTTCAAGAGACAACTATGTATATTGCAACCGATTGCATATTAATATTTACAATTTGAAATGAAAATTGTACTTTTCCAGAAAATTACCAGGTTTTTAATAAGATTTGCTTAATGCAACAATGGATACAAAGAAAGAAATAACGATATATGATATAGCCGCGCATCTTAAACTTTCGGCTTCTACTATTAGTAGAGGTCTAACCGATCATCCGGCCATTCGTAAAGAAACGAAGAAAAGAATTCATAATGCAGCCCGGGAAATGGGCTATCAGCACAACACCTTCGCAAGTAATTTACGCAAAAAAAGAACAAATACTATTGGTGTAATTATACCCAGACTTAATAGCTATTTTGTGTCAACTGTAATAGCCGGTATGGAGAAAGTTGTCAATGATGCCGGATACAACCTTATCATTTCGCAGTCGCAAGAGGCCGTGAATAAGGAAAAAAAAAGTGTGGATACTATGTTTAATAGTCGCACAGATGGATTGCTCGTTTCTCTATCTTATGAGACTCAAAACCTCGATCATTTCGATACTATTTTCAAAAAAAGAATACCGGTTGTGTTTTTCGATAGGGTGTTTGAACATCCTGATTGTATAAGTGTGGTTATCGACAATTACAAAGCGGGCTACGAGGCTACTAAGCATTTAATTAGCCAAGGTTGCACTAAAATTGTACACATAGGTGGCACCCTCGATCGCAATGTATATGCTGACCGTTTCAAAGGGTACAAAAAAGCCTTAAAAGAAAGTGGTCTGATGTTTTCAGATGACTTATTTATAATGAGTACCTTGAGCGATGAGGCTGGAGTTGAATGTATCGATAAGTTGTTGGCGATGAATCCGAGGCTTGACGGCATTTTTACTTCCAACGATACCTCTGCCGTGGCTATTATTTGTGAACTAAAAAAAGCAGGTATCTCAGTGCCTGAAGACGTGGCTGTCGTAGGATTCAACAATGATCCTATATCGAAAGTCATTGAGCCCAATCTTACCACTGTAAACTACCCTGGTGAAGAAATGGGAGAAATAGCCGCCACTACATTAATCAACACATTAAAAGATGATCGTGACAACCAGTTTACGACCATTATTTTAAAACATGAATTAAAAATCAGAGCCTCAAGCTTAAGAAAAAAGAATTGATGTTTTCTTAAAGAAAGTCACTTTCAACGAAGAAACTGGTAGAAATTCTTATCTGGATATTTGCCTTCATCTTTTATAGGTATTCAGAACATTCTCCAAATATCATCCATACCACCACACGAATCGGATTTCAATATTAAACCTTCAATTGTTATGAAAAAATGTATTTGGCTTATCGGCTTCCTCTTAATTAG
>DAIQNU010000234.1:0-5996 GCA_036788235.1 Cyclobacteriaceae bacterium | reverse complement strand
CAACGTCCCCCACATACATATAAAATGATTATAAGCTAAATGCCTAATTCAATCATTTTTTTATTAAGTATTTCTATGATTTGTTGAAGTAATTAAATATTTTCAACCAAAATAATAAACCCAAAATATTATAATAAATCAACTTAACTTAAGGCAACAAAAATTAAGTCATTGGATTAAATCTTGACTTTTATAAAGAATCATAAAAGTTTTATTGCAACACACTTATTACAGTTTTAGTAAGACAAGCATACATTTTCAGAAATACTTTTATCAATTTTTATTAATACGTTAGAATACACTCAATATGAAGCGCATCGTGCTCTTGATTTTTGGATTGGTAATCGCCAGTCAAGTGTTTGCACAGGATATCGAAAGCATCGATAAAGAAAATCCAATAAAAATATCAGGCACTTTGGGTTTTAATATGATGTTTTTCGATGTGGAAGGAAGGGAGACAAATCGCAAACCCTGGACCTGGTTTATTACCGGCAATCCTACACTATCTTTATATGGTATTGTTTTTCCATTCGCATTTTCGGTGAGTGAGCAGCAACGAAGCTTTCGCCAGCCAATCAACCGATTTGGAGTAAGTCCTCGATACAAATGGGCCACAGGACATTTTGGCTATAGAAATGTGCATTTTTCACCTTTTTCACTTGCTGGCCAGACCATAGCAGGCGCAGGTGTTGAGATCAACCCCGGTAAATTTCGCTTTGGTTTTATGTATGGTCGCCTATTTAGACCCATCGATGATTTTCCCGAATTGCTACCAGGCGAATTGCCAACATTTGTAAGCTTGCCTACGTACAAGCGAAATGCCTACAGTGTAAAAGTCGGTTTTGGAGATCAACAAAACTATACGGATCTAGTAATACTAAAAGGCTATGATGTACCTGGCAGTGCCGAGGTAGATTCTGCTTTTTACCCAATTAGTGCCGAAGAAAACCTGGTGTTGTCAATCACCTCTCGCCAGCAAATTGTAAAAAACCTTCGTTTTGAACTTGACATTGCAACTTCTTTGTATACACGCGATAGAGAACTGGAAAACGACACGGCATCTACAAGTGCACTCCGACTTTTCAGAAACTGGAACATACTAACTACACCCAATAGTACTTCTTATGAAAGCTGGGCTTATGAAGCCGCCTTAGCATATCAACAAGACATCTTCGGCATTCGTACGCGATTTAGGCGGGTAGAGCCCGATTTCAGATCCATGGGCGCTTATTTCTTTCAATCAGATGTGCAAAACCTGACTCTTGAACCAGAAGTAAAACTCTGGCAATCGAAAATAATGCTGGGTAGCAGCTTGGGTTGGCAACAGGACAATCTCAAAGACGAACTGGCTAATAGAACCGATAGATTCATTTCCAGCTATCGTTTTACATTCAGACCGTCACAGGTATATCAGCTAGATGTATTGCAATCAAATTACGATTTGAATCAACGAAGTGGTTTGATACCATTGGACGAGCTAAATGAGATTTCGCAGACTACTCATAGTTGGAACATTACCCAAAATGCCATGCTGGCAGGTGAAAAATTTATTCATCAGTTTATAGTTTTATTTAATACCCAAAGACTTCGCGACCGCAATGAATCTACCGTAGACTTTTCTGAATACGCCACCACCAACCTAAACGGACAATATGTTATGAGCATTCTCAAGCAGAATGTAAACCTCCAGGCGGGCTATTCGGCTATTACATTCAATTTTCAGGAACAAACCACGCAATACTTGGGCCCAACGATTGGCTGTAGTTTCGAGGTATTGAAACGGATGATGCGTACGAGCATTTCACAATCATTTTATAGCCAAAGGCTTGATGGAGAATTACAAAACAGTATTAGCACTTTGCATGTACGCAACGAAATCAGACCCTCCAGAAAACATCGTTTTTTAGTGGGTTTTTATCGCAATGCCAGCAGAGCTGAAGAAGTTTCAGCAGCTGATTTTAGAGAACTTAAAGTAGACTTGGGATATGCGTATACATTCTAACCTTTTAATATTGCTGCTTGTGCTATTGAGCTCTAGGCTATTGGCACAAACCACTCCTATACCCTTTTCTATTACTACGGCTGTATTGCCGCCCTACTCTACCAGTCTGGAGAGTTATGCTGAAAAAACCAGGGTAACTTTAATCAATGACGGAGAGGGTGTTCAGCTTTTACTCAGTATAAAAGGTCCTGGTGGCATAGAACTCAATACGCTGCCACAAAGTAACATACCAATAATTACAACTCCCTCACAACAACCTTATACGCTATCTTCTTTTGAACTAGAACCGTTTTTTAACCTGGGTAATCTGGCTGTAGCTGGTATCGACCCAGCCATAATTCGCACGCGTGGTTTGCCACCTGGTTTGTACCAGTTTTGTTTTACAGGTATTGATATTCGAAGTGGTCAAGTACTGAACCAACCCCCAGTGGGCTGTTCGGCATTTTTAGATATTAGAGAATTACAACCCCCGTTTATCGTGAGCCCCCGATGTGGACAAGTGATCAAGCACAGCAATCCTCAAAACGTAGTCTTTGCCTGGACTCCTTCACCAGGTGCCCCGCCAAATACTCCCTACACTTTGAGAATTGTTGAGGTTTGGGATCCTTCTATTCCAGCTGGCGATGCTTTGCTTTCAGCCACTTCACCGCCGTTTTTTGAACGAACTTTTTATGGCAGTACATCATTCTTGTATGGGCCGGCAGAGCCACTTTTCGATGCTGATAAAAAATATGCTTTTGAGGTAGTGGCAGGTACTTTAGAGCCCACCCGGGATATGAGAGCAGATACACGATTTGCCAATAATGGCCGAAGTGAACCTTGCTATTTCACTTTTGGTGAACCCACTGAAGAACCGTTACGCCCCCGACCCCAGCGTACTGCCAAAGGTACAAGTATAGGCTCTCCTATGGTTATTGCGAATTTCCCCATAAGTGTTATTCGAGGCAAACTCGAGTTTAGATTTCTAAAATCGGAAGGTGAGAACAATCAAAGTTTCACAGACATGATTCTTTTAGCTGAAACTGTCAATATCCCTCAAAATAAAGTTGAAGGCTTTGTTTTGGCAGACGCAGCAGTAAAAAAATCGTTGATGGAAAACGAATTTGTCAATGTGAAGCTCCCTGGTAATAAGGAAGTAACCATGAAAGGTTCGAAAATTAATCAAAATCTACCATCGCAGAACAAGATTTTGAGTAGCGCACCATCTACCCAAAGTCAGATACCCATACAAAGCATTGCCACGAAAGTAATATTAGATCCTCATCTAAGCCACGGCGGTGGAAAAGTGTATCCAGCTGGTAATTTAAAAGTTTTTGCTTACGCAGACCTAAGCAAGCTCCAAGAAATTCCTGAAGGTGTGAAACAGTCTTTTGTTATGGGAGGAAGTAGTACCATGCAAGGATTTAATAAGCCTGCTGGCCCAAATGTAAAAATCAAAGTTGGTGAAGGCATAACAAATGCCGAAGGCGAATTCAGCATTTTAATGTTTAGCCCCAATGTGAGTGGCTGGCCAGTGGTGACTCATCAGGGCAAAAAGTATCGGCTCGATAAAATCGAAATTAAGACTTTTTCATCACATATTGATTTCCCGGTAAAAACCATTCCATTGCTCGAAAATGAAGAAGCCAGCTACGATCTAGGTGTAATCAATGGATTGGCCAGAACCTATAGACTACAAGTAGAAGCTGTAGATGAGGATTTCCCAGATATTATATTAGAAAATGCACAAGTTGCTATATACCGCAAGAGCAACTTCTATAATTTGCGTCCATTTATAAGACCTGAATATGACAGAACTAAAGATTCAATAATAGGCGGTAACCATCCTCCGACAGGTGGGATGGCCTATTCTGGATCAATGATGGCAGGATCAAGAACATTGGTAGCTACAGGAAAAATGAAGGATATTATTCCACGTTTATTTTATGGGTCAGTTGGTCACGATGATAAATATGAATTAGTCATCAATGCTGAAGGTTACTATACTTATACTGCCGACCTTAAATATTCTAATGCGCTGATATTTGGCAAGCCATCACCGGTTTATCAAGGTAACGTATCCGTTTTCAAGCAAAAAATAAAACTGATAGGAAAACCTCCAGTAGTAAAGGGCAAAGTTCTAACTAAAGATTCTCACTTTCCAATTGAAGGCGCTACGGTTTCGCTGTCAATAAAAGGTAAGAATATTAGCTTTTCAGCAAAAACCGATGCAGATGGGAATTTTGCCGTCCAAAATGTTAATCCGTCAAATGAAGCCTACCAACTTAAAATTACCGGCAGCCACGTATTTGACTATACGCATCCTGTTCCGGTAAGTGTCTTTCAAAAAGGACTCGACATCGATCTGGGTGAAATTTTTATAGATGCCCGAACCATTACCGTGCTAGGCACAGTGGTTGGCGAAGAGGACGAACCGCTTTCAATGGCGGCTGTTTCCTGGAAAGGCAAGCCTGGCTCAACAGAAACAGATCCACAAGGCCGGTTTATGCTCGCTGGCATGGGCGGAACCCATACCTTATTAATCAAAAAAAATGGCTACAAAGATGAAGAACGAAGCATAACGCTAACTTACCCAGAGGACGAACCTGACACCCCTACACCTGGCGGATTTACCTTAGTAGACTCATGGGCTAGCAAAGTAACCAATACTAAATGGTATAATGGAACTACTACCGCAAAGCAAGGATCAGTAAAATACAATCCGCAAAGTCAAGGCATATCTATGCTAAATATTGGTCAAACTGGTGTTCAAAAGAATGTTTCGAATCAAACTATATTTAGCGAATCCAACGCACAATTTAATGGATTATACACGCTAGTGGTTGGTAAGTTGATACCGCCTAAAGATCCACCTTTAGTGCAGGAGATCGGTATTATAAAAATGACTCGGTTTAGGGTTGAAGTGACAGTGGTAGATAAAGACAATAAACTTCCCATTGTAGGGGCAGAAGTAAAAATAAATCATGGTGAGGCACAGGGAATAACGGCTGAAGATGGAAAGGTGATTTTGGAAGATGTACCTACCGGGCAGATAGAAATGCTCGTAAAGGGCCCTGATGACAAAGACTACATACCCTGGTTTGGCGAGGTGTTGATTCAACCTGTAACTGCCACTCAAAGTATTGAAACAGAATTGGAAGAAGGTGCCAGGGTTACAGGGGTGGCAAGGGTTGGCCAACAAGGCGTTAGTGGTGTTCGTGTGTTTGTTGAAGGCAAAGAACATATAGAAGCTTTTACTGGGCAAGATGGTAGCTATGTTTTAAATGGCGCGCCATTAGGTTACCAAAAACTAAAAGCAACCAAATCAGGATTGATAGGTGATGAAAAAACTGCCACTTTATCCAAGGGCAATCAAAGCATGAATTTCACTTTAACAGACCCAGGCTTTGCTGCTGACAAACTCCTTGGATTTGATATGATCCTTGAATCGTGGCAATTGGGTGCTGATACACTTATTACAGGCTACCTTACTAATATTCCTTCCAACTCGGTATTTTCTTATACTGGAGCTTTTACATTACCTTTTACGAATGTAAAAATAACTGTAAAACAAGGTATTCCGGAGCCCAAAGATGCTGAGCTCGTCACCGACGCCACCCAGAAATTGATTAAAGTAGGTGGCCTCAATATTACTTTACAAAACCTTACTGGCCTGCGCGTTCGAAAAATCGGCAATAATGCACAACAAGGTGAAATAATTGGTTCACTTAGATTCCAACCTGCCCAATCTTTCAATGCCATATCAGGTTGGTCAGCTCCCGCAGGCGCTCAATTGAATATAAAAAGACAAGGTCAGCCTGATCAGTCGCCAGTGGGTGTTTTCACCAGTACAGGAACACTTGCCTATGGTATGCATGATTTACGATTATTCCAAACCGGCACAGGCAATTGGAATGTCTATGGATTTGCCTTTGTACCAAATTATGAGCAATCGGGCATTCAAGTCAATGGATTGCATCTCAAAGGAAATGTGACCTTAAACGGCATACCCAAT
>DAIQNU010000233.1:0-6002 GCA_036788235.1 Cyclobacteriaceae bacterium | reverse complement strand
GCTGAAAAAACACCAACAAGAGGGGGGCTTTGGGTTCAATTCCGATATGTTACGAATGAAAGTCTAAGAATAAATTATATTTTGATATGGTTTCTCTATTAGAGTATTTTACAAGATACCAACAGTGTTCAGAAAGGGTGTTGGTAAAAAAACGTTGGTCATTCTTTAGGGTAATGGTTTATTTTTCCTCCTCCCAAAATTTCAAGCATGGACAATATTCCCCAAGTCACAATCTGGCGCATAGCCAGTACAAAAATCGAAAACATACATTCCAGCATTCATGGGCGTAAACTCACGATCCAAAAGTGCTACTGTCATTTCATACCGCTTTTTCCAGGGCAGTTTTTCTGGCCAGTTAATAGAAACATTCCAGGAAGCGAGCATATTTTCAAAAGCATGACACACCTGCTTGATATCCTTTTCGGATAACTGCTCAAAGGGTGGAAAATCCTTGGGTTCCAACCCGCAATAATAGCTAAGTGTATGCTCCGAATCACCAGAAATCCATTCATCAATTTCGCGGAAGTGTTCTTCCAAATCTTTTTGCGGAGGTTCGGGATTTCTGACATTTCTGTTATGAGCAGCGAGAATGTCGGCGAGGAGATGAGGGAGGTATGGGTGCATGGTAATGTATATTTTACTAAATTAAACAATGTATCAAGCCGTAATTTCCTAATTTAGACCCTTGTATAAAGGGATAAATTAATAAAGAGCTCTGCCTAGCTATTTCTTAATCAGTCCGGCAGATCTTAATTCATCCCTTAGCGCCGATAATCTTGAGTAAAAGGAGTAGATGCTGAATGCCAGTTTTTCTACATCCGATTTAATAGCAGGTATACCAATAGCAATCTTCAGCACATTGGCAACCCTCGCGTAAAAATTCCTGCCGCGTTCATCTACCAGAAGGTCTTCGATTTTCTTTTCCAGCAATACCAAAGCAGCTTTTGGTTGCCCTTGCAGGCAGGGTGTGAAGATCTCGAAAATATTCCATCGGTTTGTATGTTGTCCGGCAAATTCCAATGCCCCATCATATTTGCCCTCCATGCATAATGCTTGTACATAAGCTGGCGGATATCTTTTGAATTTCTCAATATAACTTAAGCGTTCTTCAGGGCTCATCATTGATTGGAGAACCCGGTAGTACGCTTCCGAAAATGCCAGGTCGTTCAGGTGGACAGTTACCTCTTTGTACAAATCCGGATCGTCCTGAGCTTCCAATACTTCAAAATATAGCCTGGCAAATTCAGCCTGAAATATGCCATCATGCCACAGTTCCCTAGCAATCCGCACAAACTCCGTTTTATTGTCAATCCTGTAAAATTCAAGCAGGGAATGTGCTACACTTTTGTTTTTTTTAAAAAATTGCTTTGCCGACTTTTCCCAGGCTTGTTGTCCGCCCGTTTTCTTGTTCAGTTCAGTAACCAGCCAGGGTACACTTTCCGAAGCATTTTTATCTTCGATTACTTGAAGCACAATTGCCGCCTGAGTTCCAGAGTGAATAACAGAATGGAGATGAAATTCAAAAAAAGTTAAAAGCCCGTTTTGATCATGGTCATACTGCTCTCCATAATCAAATAGTACTGTAGCCACAGTGTAAAGTTGATCTTCTGAAAGATTTATGACTTTGAATAAAGATATGCATTCCTGTAAGTGTTGCTCAAACTGATCGAGCATCGTTTGGTTTGCATCGTAAAAAGTATCATAGGCATCATCTATTTCTGCTTCCATACAGGCAGTATAAATGCTTATCATGTAGAGAAAAGCCAAGTCAAAATGCTTATCGGTGCAGTACTTTTCCACTGTGCTTACATATACTTTCATAAACCTGCCGATTTCGTCTTGTGCTAGGTATTCCATAGCTTCATGCTCGGGGATGTAGCCACTATGCCGGGGCACATAATACTCCCAATCAGGCTCATTGATATTGATGGCTTCCAGTTCATCCTTGATTAAATCTTTGCTTGCCAATATAAAGTCATCCGGATCATCTATGGTCATTTTCAAGGGCTTCTCATTAGGCCTCAAGTAATACTCCAGGAAATCATTTTTCAGATTCGGATATTTCTCAAAGGCCTTTTGAAGAAAAGAAAGCTTTAATTGGTCGCTGGATTGGTTGTAGAACTGGTCGAACATGGGGTAATCGGGTTATAGTTTTATGTCATTTTTATGTGTCTGAAATGCTGCCTAAGCTTGGGATTAGGGAGTATTGCTATGGCATCTATTTTCAGCACGGTTGTTTATGTCTTTTCATATTTCAAAGTTTCGGTTGTAAGTAGTCGATTCTGGTAGTTGTAGCGGTGGGGTTGGTATTACTTGTATCGGTCAAAACGACTGGATACATATATTGGCTAAAACTTCAACCAAGTATTACGCACCTCTCAGATCAAATTGCGTAATAATCATACAAAACCTCCATAAAATGTCGTTTACTTACGGCAAAAATAAAATTTTATATTGATGAATGAGGACAAGTGTTGAATAATTAAGCAGTTTTTGTTTTTTAGAAATGAATATTCCACAGCCAAAGATTGAAAAGATAATGTGGGATGGGATAAGCTTTCTGTTACTGATGTCAATCGTCCTCCAACTAAGCTTCTATTGATGTATGGTCGAAGTGTTCTTGATGCAATTTTTTGAAATCACTTAATTCGTCAAACCAGTCCAAAACAGTTTTCCGTCTGGCCGTGTATTTATATAATTAAAAAGGCACAATAGTGCCATTAAAAGTGTTTTTTAGGAAAGATTTGGCCATTGCCAATTTGAATGTCTATAATCCATAACTATTGACAATACCTTTTCAATGAAAAGGCTGCTTTTTTGTCTCCGAGATCACTTGCCCTTTTCCAGTCGGAGCAGGGGTCTTTTTCCAGCTCGTACATCTGATATTTTAAATTGCCCAAAGCCCTTGAATAGTCAGCTTTTGATTTATCAATTTCTACAGCTTTTTCGTAATCGCGCAATGCTTGCACGTTTTGATCTAGACTCATATAACAGTTGCCTCTATTGTAGAACGACAGTGCATCTTCAGGCTCTAGATCTATTACTGAGGAGTAATCAAGAATAGCATCGTCGTACATCCGCATTTGCTCCCTGATAATGGCTCTGTTAAACACCGTATTGGCATTGCTGCCATCTATGCTGATGGCGGCGCTCAGGTCGCCCAGTGCATGCTCCATGTCTTCTATGAGTATGTATGCTTCTGCACGGGTGGTTAGCAGTTGTATGTCTTTATTGTCCAGCGACAAAGCGGCGCTAAAGGCAGCAATGGCTTCCTGATACTCTCGCCCTTTCATGTGGCTGGTGCCCTTTTGTACAAAGGTTTGTTTGTCTTTCACGCCTGCAGCAATGGCCTGATCGTAAAAGGTAATTGCAAGTTGATATTTTTCACTAAGGTAATAGGACTCGGCCAGATGCAAGAGTTGGGTGGCATCGAGCTTGGTGAGTTTTTGCAAACTTAAAAAGTCGCTAATTGCCTTGTCATAATTTTTCGCCTCATAGTGGCTGGCCGACCTGTTTTCAAAAGCCCGGGTATAGGTAGGGTCAATTTCGATGGCAGCATCATAGTCCAGTACAGCTTCATCAAATTTGTCGAGCAGCTGTTTCGATTTCCCTCGGTTGTTATATACAATAGCTTCTCTCAAGCCCAGTTCGATGGCTTTGTCGTAGTCACTTATGGCATCGTGGTAATCGCGAATCCTGAATTTTGAATTTCCGCGCTTGGCATAGGCTTCAGCATAGGCACTATTAAGTGTGATGGCCTTGTTGAAATCTTGCAATGCACCATCAAAGTCTTTCATTTCATAGCGGGCATTTCCTCTATGGTAAAAAACTTCGGGATCTGATGCACCCAGTTCCACTGCTTTTCCAAGGTCAACTACCGCATCCTGATACTTCTTCAAATGGTAAAATGATGTTCCTCTGTAATAATATGCATCGGCATGGCGATAACCGGCATCTATGGCCTTGCTTAAATCAATGATGGCGGCATCAAGATTTGCCTTGCCAAAATAGGCCTTACCCCTGCAGAAATAGGCAAATTCGTCTTTCATGCCCTGTGCGAGCGATACATTGAGGTAGCTGATGGTATTGTCATGATCTTCGACATAATGCGACGATATGCCCAGCATATGGTATACCGCTTCTTCTGGCCGTTCATTTTTAAGTACCACGCCCAGGTCTTCCAATGCACCGGTCCAGTCTTCAAGTTCGTATTTGACATAGCCCCGGCTTTTAAAGGCGGCAGTAAAATTACTCTTGATGGCAATGGCGGCATCAAATTCACGCAGGGCACCTTGCAGGTCTCCGGTTTTGTATTTCGACCAACCGAGCTTGTTGTAAATATGCTCGTCTTTTACACCGCTTTCCATGGTTTTTTGGTAATAAACAAGTGCATTGGCATAGTCCTTCAATTCAAATAGCGTATTGGCAAAGGCAAGTAGTTTTCCGTCTGATACATCTCCTGAAGCAATGGCCTTTTGCAGGTCGGGCTTGGCTTTTTCATAGTTTTTTAAGGCATACCATGCCAAACCTCTTATGCCGGTAAGTTCCAAGTCTGATTTATCGGTATCAATGGCTTTGTCCAGATCATCGATTGATTTTTGGTAAGCCTGAAGGTGGAAATTGGCAACCCCCCTGTTTTTAAAAGCATTTAAATATTTCACTCCTTCCTCTATGGCCTTATCCAGATCTTCTACTGATCCTTTGTAGTCTTTGGCATCGAAGCGAATGTTGCCCCGGTAGTAAAAAAGCAGCTTGTCGGTTTCGCCCATGCGCAAGGCCGTATTAATATCCTGAAGTGCACCATCAAAATCTTTGGAGATGTATTTCGAAAAGCCCAGCATTTTATACAGTTCCTTGCTATTGGCACCAAGCTCCCTCGCTTTTTCGAGATCTTTGGCGGCAGCAGCGTAATTTTCCAGTTCAAAATTTATTGTGCCTTTGTTGAGGTAGGCTTTGCCAAAGCTAGCGTTTGCTTTGATTGCCTCGTCAAACTGTTTGATCGACAAGTCTTTTTGTCCATTTTTCACCAGCGATTCACCATAGGCATTGTACAGGTTCTCATTTTTAAGTCCAAGGCTAATCGCTTTGGCAAAATCGGCTATGGCTTTTTTGTGGTCTTCCAGTGCACTGTAGGCCTGAGCCCTGTTGGCATATACCGTCGACTTTTCATAGCCACTTTCTATGGCCTTGTTAAGGTCTTGTATTGCTTCGTCATATTGCTTCAAGGCAAAATAGGCATTGCCTCGACAGGCATACAGTTCCGGCTGAACATGCTTGAGTTCGAAGGCCCGATTGGCACTTTCGATTGCTTCATTGTATTTGCGGGCATCATAGTTGATAAAGGCTTTACACGCATGTGCAATTTTCAATTCATTATTTATAGCCAGTGCCTTGTCCAGATCCTGGCCTGCAAGCCCAAGTTTCCCTTCTTCGTAATTGGTAAGTCCGGCCAGATAGTGCCCCACGGCAATTTGCGGTGCCTGATCTCGGTATTTATCGGCCAGGGCGACCGCTGCTTTTTTATCTCCTGATGTATAACTGAGCAACATTTCTGCCAAACAGGTGCCTGTTGCCGGTTTCGAAGACCATGCTTTGAAGTCCACTGTTTCTTCAGGCCAGGTTTGCAAAAACTGCAAATCAACAACGAAATCTCCTTTTTCTGTTTTTAAATAAATACCGACCAGCTTGTTGTCTTTGAGCAGGGGAGCGCCACTGAAGCTGCCCTGAGGCAACTCTTCCGGTACGATTACCTGTCCATAGGAAGGCATGTTTTTTATGCTGCCAATTTTTACGGCTTTAGTTTCAGGTTCCCCCGCTGCGTTAATGGTAGCCAGCATCAATTTGTCATTTCCACTTATAGAGCCGGTAGCACTTTGCAGAAAGCTGATGCCTGATTTTGATTCCTTGCCGGTGCCTGCCTGCACGAGTCCCAGCGGGCCAATATTTTTTATGATTCTGTCAATAGGTAAAATTGAGCTGTCGCTGGTAATTACTTGTGCAAA
>DAIQNU010000232.1:0-6081 GCA_036788235.1 Cyclobacteriaceae bacterium | reverse complement strand
GCTTGACACCAATTCTAAAGTAGCCGTAAATCGCAAGCGCATGTTTGTGATTGTACGCGAGCCCGAGAAGCTTTATTCAGCTTATGGGCCTCAACAATCATTCATACCTTTTCCCTACCAAAGTGTAGAAATTCTCAATCCATTCACGCCAAATCTTGACGCTCCCTCCAATATCAAGAATTTTGGAACGCCACCTGTTTATAATTTTAGAATAAATGTAGGCGGACAACCTTATCCTTTTGACCTCCGATGCATCGACAAGGAAGGCCAAATTACGGAGCTAAAAGCACCCATGATTTTTATCGGAGAAGGTGCAGCATTTAATTTAAGTAATGCTGCCCAACTCTGCTCATATTATGACATGGCAACGGATATCAATGATGTAAAAATGCACGGGCAACCTATGGCTTATGCAAATAGTCTGATACCCGGCGATACGACTTTCCCTACCGAGTCTATAATTTTTAACTGTAAGCCGCATGATGTGCCAGGTTCTACCAGCCTAAAGTTTCATCCCATTATGAGGCAGGCAGATGTACGGGTAAAATCAATGGAAGAAATGATGGGCGTGGCTGCCCCTGTTACCATTTCAATGCATGATGACAGAAACGCCGCTGGTGTATTTGCAGATATAGTAGCAGGAGCCAAAATGCTTGATTTTAATGGCGCTGCCGATAAATCTGGTGGGTTTTTAAATCCCAACTCAGAAATACAGGCTTTGTCGAAAGTACTGGGATCGGCAGGTGGCGCTGTGGACGATATGGAAGAACTGAAATTTGATGCCGGATCTTTTTTCAACTCAAATCCTAGTCTTGGAGGTGTTTCAAAGCTTTTTGGTGCACTGCCCCTTGGTGACCTAATGGCCACAGGCATTGAAATGGCCGCTCAAGGTTCATCGTTGGTTTCTGAATTGGATTCACTCAGGGCAAATCTTGAAGAAAAGAAAAGCTTGATTGAGGCCAAAAAGGCTGCTTTGCAATCGGCAGCGGAAGAAGTAAAAGCGGCTTTAGAGCAGGAAATCGCCCAACTCCAGTCGCAGGTCACCCAATTTGTGCAACAAATGGAGGATGCTCTCAAGAACATGGTGCCGCGTATTCCAGGATTAAATATTTATACTCTGGATAATATGATAGTGGCGGAGTACAAATGGCAACCGGAAATGCGAAAAACTACGGATTTGTTTGGCATTATTACTTTTGAAGTGCAAAATGAAAAGACGGCTATGGAGGTGCTTACCCGTCTTGAAAAGTCCTTTGATACCAGTACACCACCCGTACTTTCGGTGAATTCAAAAATCGAAAATTTCTACATAGAAATAAAAAACTTCATTGGAGTTAGTTTTGACGCCATAAATTTTGGTACTGGAAGCGGCAAAAAAGCTGCAGTAAAAGTTACCATGGCTACTGATGATCCCATAAAATTTATGGGCCCTTTGTCATTCATCAATAGTCTACAAAACATCATACCTTCAGATGGATTTGCCAGTGGACCTTATATCAAACTCATGCCCACAGGAGTCAAGGCAGGTTTTGATCTGGCCATTCCAAATGTAGAAGTGGGAATATTGAGTATTGCCAATATATCGCTAGGTGCAAGTGTAATGTTGCCATTTACCGGCGCACCGCTTACCATCGGGTTCAACTTCTGCCGTCGCGAAAATCCATTTTTGCTTACGGTATCATGCTTTGGTGGTGGCGGTTATGTCACACTCGAAAGCTCCATGAAGAGCTTGGTAATGGTAGAAGCAGCTTTTGAGTTTGGCGCTTCACTTTCGATTAATTTGGGTGTGGCAAGTGGTGGTGTATCAGTTATGGGAGGTTTCTATTTCAAAATGGAAATAGACCACGACAATGATAGTACCACTGTAATGCTGACAGGGTATTTCCGTATAAATGGTCATCTGAGCATCTTAGCTATCATTTCAATTACATTGGAATTCTATCTTGCACTTACCTATATTATTGAAAGTGGTAAGTCAGAAGTACTTTATGGCGAAGCAACCTTGAAAGTAAAAGTGGAGATTTTGTTTTTTAGCAAATCGGTGAGTGTAACTGCCCGTCGAACCCTCAAAGGTGCTAATGCTGACCCTACTTTCGCCGAAATGATCGAAGAAAATGACTGGTTATTATATTGTTCCGCCTTTGCTTGATAAACTGATCAAACCTTAATTCTAATTTTTATTATAAAAAATATGAGTCAATCTATCATTTTTACCTGCTTGCCACAATACAAAAAACAAGAGGAATCCAACAAGCTTTTTATATCGGTATTGGCATCCATTCGACTTAGCCCCAACAATGCCACTACGCTCAATCAATATCCAGATATGCTCGCCTGGGCGCAAAAGGTAAAAGCAGGCAATTATAGCTTTCGGTTCAATAACCAACAATTGGAGGCCACGCTCAATGTAGAACAAATAGATGAAACACTTTGGAGCCAGCTTATGCATAAGGACATAAAAGTTCGGGCATTTGAAGGTGACAATTTAACCAACAGGCGGTTGCATAGCTACCCTGTCCATCATGTCCATAGCTACCTTATGCAGCAGTATCGCAAAATTGCCTTGGAAAATCCTGATAGATTGATACCCGTCACAAAACTTCTAGACCCTGCCAGCGGATTCTCCGCCATTTCGAGATATCGGCTCAATCCAGACTTTGCAAAAGATATTAATGAGTCCCAATCAGGTGTAACCCATAAACCTGCCAGAGAGGAAATCAAAGAAAGTCAACTAATCATAAAAGATGAAACTTTTGATAATCGCGTAACAGCGGCATTGAAACTCAATAAGTTTATTCCATATAAAGCCTCACCGGAGCCTTCAATGGATTTTGCCCAGTTTCGCGATTTCCACCGATATGGTCGTGAGGGCCGTACCACTCCTCTACCACAGATCGAAAAACCCGATTTTGAATTTCACGATATCCTTTCGGTCATAAGCAGTTATCCTCAATTGCAACGTAAATTGGGTCTGGTCCTCGATTTTGAGGTAGAGAGTCAGCAGAGCTTGCAAGTTTCAGGAAATATTTATCTGGTGCCTACTGATCTTAACCTGAACAACTCAACAAAAATTGCCTGTACACAAACTGCTTATGGCCTTGACGATAATGGCATCTTCAGTCGAAACGGTGAAGATAGTTTAATTGACAGGGGATTAATCAAAATCAACACTGATAAATTTGCAGTGCATCAAGTAGATGCCGACGGTGCTGCTCTTAAGCTTACAAATTTTGTTGAGAACAAGGTAATAGAGCTGGCTAAGCAACTTACTAATGTTTTCAATCTGTCAGGAAGTAACACTTTGGCAGCCAAGAACATCCAAGTGGATCCGCCTGAAGGTGACGGATTGCCACCTATGCGAAGCGCCGGGTTGGCCATATCTGCCAATGGTCAAGCTGGGCTTCTACACCAAAAATTTAACAAAGCCGTAAGCCAGAATGCCAACGTTTTCGCCGCTGCAGCACTCAATAACAATTTGGGCATATACCTGCCTAATACTCCCTTATTCGAGGAAGACATTACGCAAGGCTACCGATTCGATATAGCCTATTCAGAAGAACCTGATACCTGGTATTCACTTCATTTTAAACAAGATGAAATGAAGTTTTACGATGCCGGAGGAAATGCATTCAGCATAGAGAATATTGATGTCGACGAAGGTTTTATTCAACTCAGTGTAGCAGAAGATACTGAAAGTGAAGAAGATTTTTATTTACCGGAAAGTCTGTGCCGATGGGAAGGTTGGAGCCTTTCTGTAAATAAGCCAGGCTATGCCGTAAATGAACCCGATGATGACCATGAGCGGGATTATGTAAATACCAATAAAGACGATGAAGCCCATAAGTACAAGCGCGCTAAAGATGCAGAATTCAGGTTGGAAACCACTCCGGCCATTGTACCTGGCACCTTGCCAAGACTTCGCTTTGGTAAAACCTATTTGCTCAAAGTACGCGCTGTAGATATGGCGGGAAATAGTCCTTCATTGCAATTATTTCCGCACAATCCCGCACAAACTATGATTAGGGGCATAGTGTATCGTAGATTCGAACCCACCACTTCGCCAATATTACTTGCGGGTAACACATACAGAGATGGCGAAACTTTGGATAAGCTGGTAGTTCGAAGCAACTTTGATAAAACGGTGCAGGCTTTTGAGCAAAGTTTTTCCACCACTTTTAAGGATGATTCGGTTCGACATCTTTTACCACCTCGGGGCAGTCAAGAATTGGCCGAACTACATGGTAAATTCGATAAGGCATTGGGCAATAATGCCCAAGTAGCAAAAAAAATGTATGAACTTATTACTTTCAAAGAAAGCCATTATGCACCAGGTGCAGATGGAAAAGACAAAGTGTTTTCTTTTAGTGAGGCCGAGGTAATTTACCTTCCAGATCCTATGGCAGCAGGTGTGTCTTTCTTTTTGGCGCCAGACTCAAGCAAAACCCATAGTCAGCAATTTACGCACCGCATGTTTAGCTTTTTTAAGAATGAGGAAGTGGGCAATAATACCAACATTAACATACCAGAAGCAACATGGTACGAGGCCAAAGCCATCCATATTCGAATTGTTGAAGGCAATCATAATACCAATTGGGATGCCAGCAAACGCATATTTACTGTGCATTTACCAAAAGGCGAAAGACTGAAAATATGCTACAGCACTTGGTGGCGTGAACAAGACCTTGAAGAAGCCTCTGGCATTTGGAAAATGCTATCCATAGGTTCTCCGGCTAACCTTCAGCAACTGAAAGAATTGGTCATGAAAGGCAGACACTGGATGATCAGCCCTTCCAGAATACTTGAGCTAAGTCACGTTGTACAGCAGCCTGTAAACGCACCAGAAATAATAGAAATATATGCCGATCGTGATTATGACGATACCATGGCGACTATCCATGCAAAAATGAGTGTACATGGTTTTTCTACCGAAATGGTGGATCTATTAAGTAACTGGCAGGAACCTTACGATCGACCTTATAAAAATGAACCGGAAGAAATAGAGAGAAGTGGTATCATAACCGACATTAGCATTGACTATACCGACAGCACGAAGCAGCGTGGTAATTTTCCGAAACCAGGATCGCAGCCAGGTTTAAATGTTCATTCTGCAAAGTGGGACCAAAGACCTTTGGATCAAGAGTTTGGTGATACAAAACATAGAATGGTCACTTTTCAAATGGAAGGCACCAGCCGCTATGCTGAGCATTTTGAAGCACTAATCCAATCGAACCAAGTGCCCATAACACGGTTGGGTAATCCTACGCAAAAGGTGATTGTACCCAGCTCTGCCCGTCCGCTCAAACCAGAAATCGAATACATTATTCCTACACTTGAATGGCGCAAAACCGATACACCTGGACGAATGATTCATCGCCGACTGGGTGGAGGTTTACGGGTTTATCTGAAAAGGCCATGGTATTCTTCAGGTGAAAATGAAAAACTTGCGGTAATACTTCCAGGCAAACCTAAAAATTCATTTCAGGCTACACTTTCAGCCGTACAACCATTCAACCCTATGCTTACACATTGGGGGGTAGATCCAATAAAATTGTCATTGCCAGCAGAAGCGCATCATCCGGCTCCGGCCAATTTTCGGCATCAACCACATATTGACCAAAATCTGGCACACCCTCAGCAAGCAAATGCCGGACTGACCGCTGTAGCCTATCCTGTTGAATTTGACAACGAAAGAAAACTCTGGTTTGCCGATATGGCCATTGACCATGGCTTAATGTATTTTCCTTTTATAAAACTGGCTTTGGCACGATACCAGGAACATTCGGTACGCAAAGACAATACCGACGTCTGTTTATCGGAAATTGCCAATACCGATTTTATACAATTATTGCCCGAGCGAGTTTGCGAAGTAGATTTCAGACGTGATGATCAAAATACACGCTTTACAGTAAAAATAAGTGGAATAATGTCGCTAGTTGGTGGTGCCAGGTTTTCGCCATCCAATTATTTTGTCATCAGCTTTTTGGCGACGGAGCTCGCTCAACCTGCAAAAATGGTTATTGATGATAGTACCAACGAAAAAAGGCTGGAGGACGAACGTACCACTATTCATTTAAGCGAAAA
>DAIQNU010000231.1:0-6092 GCA_036788235.1 Cyclobacteriaceae bacterium | reverse complement strand
CTATCACCCCAAACTTAATTATATTCATAAAAAACAGTCTGCTGTTGAAATCCCAAATCGAAGGAAAAATAACCCGTTAAAAGCATTGATTGAAGTTAATAACCTTATTTATAGAATTTCTGTGGGCTCAACAATTTTAGTATTTTTTTTCTCCTAAGACCCCGATTGGCATCTAAGTAATTAGTTTAGTAGATTTACAAAAGGCAACTTCTGAATTAAACTATTTTACAAATTGTTACAAATTCAAATTTTTATTTTACATTAATGCTAAAATTGCCCCTACATGCACAATCAATTTGAAACCATATCATTCGATGCATTAGATGGGTTCAAGTGTAATCTCTTACATTACCTATCGCCAAGTAAACCTACCAAATGCCCGGTATTATTAGTGCATGGTGCCGGTGTAAGAGCCAATATTTTTAATGCCCCGACCAAAAAAAATCTGATACAAATGTTGGCAGAAGATGGCTACGATGTTTGGTTGGAAAACTGGCGTGCCAGCATAGACTTGGAACCCAATGAATGGGATTTGGATAAGGTAGCAAAGAATGATCATCCGGCAGCAGTTCGAAAGGTAGTTGAACTCACCGGTAGTGCGGAGATAAAGGCGGTTATTCATTGCCAGGGGAGCACAAGTTTTATGATTTCAGTTGCCATGGGCTTGGTTCCGGAAGTTACTACCATAATCAGCAATGCCGTTTCGCTGCATCCGGTAGTACCAAGGTTTTCTGTTTTTAAATTAAATTTTTTGGTTCCAATCGTAGGAAGTCTATTTGATTATCTGAATCCACAATGGGGCTTAAAGGCTCCCAGTTTCAAGAAAAAGGTACTTAGAACCATTGTAAAATTAACACACTGGGAAGATGACACCGATGTGGGTAAATTTGTGAGCTTTACTTATGGTTCAGGTTTTCCGGCTTTATGGCGATTAGAAAATCTTGACGAGGGCACTAAAGAATGGATACAGCATGAATTTGCCCATGTTCCTTTATCTTTTTTTAAGCACATAAGAGCATGTATTAAAAAAGGTGTGCTGATTCCCAAGGAAAAGTCTAACGGTAAAACGTACGCGCCAGCTACGTTGAATACAAAAGCTAGAATAGTGCTGTTTGGAGGCGACAAAAATTTGTGTTTTCTACCTGAAAGTCAAAGAAAGTCATTTCAATATCTGGAGAAACAACGTGCAGGATATCATCGCTTGTACATTTTAGATAAATATAGCCATCTCGATGTTTTTTTTGGAAAAGATGCACATGTAGATGTTTTTCCGAAAATGATTGCGGAATTGAACCATAACTAAATTATACATTATGCCCCCTAAACGAATAAAACGGTATACCGGTAGGTATGCCTTCGTAGATGATATCCCCTATCAGATGCCAGTTAGTGCCCGTAATTCTCCCGCACTTATGGCAGGATTTAGCTGCGATAGGGAAAAAGCCAACGCACTATTGCCAGGCAATGAAATTCATGCCTTAAAACTACCCAATGGCAAAGCGACCTTATTGATAACTGTGATCAATTATGTAGATACAAGTATTGGAAAATACATCGAATACAGCATTGCTATTGGGTGTACTCATGGATCAAAACCAGCGCCTCGTTTTTTTGAATGCCATGATGATGAAAACCTTTGGTACCGGGCAGTATATCTTTGACTTGCCGGTTAGCACCGAAATATCAGTAAAAGGTGGAAAAGGAATATGGGGTATGCCTAAGCATGTTGCCAATCTTGATTTTAAAATTTCAGACCAAATTCAATGATTAAAAAACTACTGCACTATGGAATTTGAAAAGAAGCCAATGGTAAATTGGTATGACCCGAAACAATTGGCATCAACTGGATTGAAAACGGTCGTTTCAGGTATTTTTGGAAGCTTTGCAGATAATAGAGAAATGCAAGCAGCTCTTGATACCGAAACCAGATTTTATGATTTCTCTCAAAAAGAAACCATTTGGATCGATTTTATTTCTGATTTAGGCGATGGCTTTAACCCAACCTACACCATGGCAAAGCTTATGGCTCAGGACTATCTTGAGGTAGCCGGAAATAAATTAAAGCGAGGTGATATTTTAATAATGGGCGGGGATGAGATATACCCTACTCCGGAAATGCATGAATACAGAAACAGATTGCAAGGACCCTATCATGCGGCTTTTCCTGGCAATAAAAATGATCCATCACCACCGAGCTTATTCGCCATTCCGGGCAATCACGACTGGTACGATGGTCTGAGCAATTTCCTTAAAATATTTTGTCAAAAAAGAGCTTTGGGAAATTGGCGCACGCAACAGAGTCGCAGTTACTTTGCCATTAAGCTACCACACAATTACTGGCTATTGGCTGTAGATATTCAGCTCGAAGCAGATATCGACTATCCACAAATAAACTATTTTAGGCATATTGCTGAAAATGAGATACAATCTGGCGATAAGATTATATTGGCTACAGCCGAACCATCATGGGTATATCAATCTTTTGACAAGAAAAATTCATCGCACAAGCGTTTAAAGTTTTTTAAGGATAATGTTTTGTGTGGCAAGGCCGATGGCTATTATGGAGGCAAAAATGAAAATTTGGAGATTACGACCATCCTAACAGGCGACTTGCATCACTACGCTCGATATGAAGAAGTCGGCGAACAAAACAAAATTTGTCAGATGATTACCGCTGGTGGCGGCGGAGCATTTATGCACCCTACCCATACCTTGAAAGACAAAATCGAGCCTCGAGAGGGATATAACGCGAGTCTTAAAAAAGTTTTTCCATCCAAAGGCGAATCAAAGCGCCTAAGCTTACTCAATATTATTTTTCCTGCTTATAGTTTAACAATGCTTTTATTCTTTGGTGTATTACACACTTTTACTACCTGGCTTTTGCAGGTGGGCACCAAGGTCAATGAAAAAACATTTATGGAATCCGCCGCAACTATTGACCTTTTCAATGGTGGAATTGGTGACTATATAAACCTGATAATTTCTTCGATCAATCATATACCCTCGGTGGTGGGTTTAAATTTGTTGCTTGTGGGAGGCATTTTAATTTTTACAGACACAAAATCGGGCAAAGGAAATTATAATTATATAGCTGGCTTTTTGCACGGTTTGTTGCACCTTATTAATCTGTACTTCTGCATATGGTTGTTTTCATGGTTCAACCTGGCCGAGTTAGGACTGGCGCTGGATCATTGGAAACAAGTTTTGTTGTTTAGTGCAGAAATGATCGTAATAGGTGGAATATTCAGTGGAATTCTATTTGGCATTTATCTTTTACTGAGTGTTTCCTTTTTAGACAATCATATTACTGAGGCATCATCATCGTACAGATGGGAAGGATACAAGAATTTTTTGCGCATACATGTCTCAGAAAAGGGAATCACTATTTATCCCATAGGTGTTAAAAATGTAGTAAAAAATTGGACAAATGTAGGCTCCAAAGAAAAGCCTAAGTTTGAAGGTGACGCCATCGACTATCAACTTATTGAGAACCCAATCGAAATTAACAATGAAAAGACTCTCTAAATCGCTAAGCGAATTAAAAAGCCATTATGATTTTATTATTGTAGGATCTGGCTATGGTGGAAGTATAGCCGCATCAAGAATGGCTCGCTTAGGTAAATCCGTTTGCTTAATGGAGAAGGGCAAGGAATTTATACCTGGCGAATTCCCAAATACCATGTGGCAAGCTGCTTCGGAAATCAACTTCAACCGTGGTAGAAAATCAGATTCAAAAAACGGCTTGTACGATTTTACCATGGGTGAAGGCATTAGTGTTTTCAAAGGATGTGGACTTGGAGGAACATCTTTGGTGAATGCCAATGTGTCCATCAAACCAGATCCACGAGTCTTAGAAGATCAGGTATGGCCTTCCGAAATTCGAAGTGATCTGGATTCATTTTACGAAGGCTTGCAAAGGGCTTGGGAAATGCTTAAACCAAATCCTTACCCGGAAGGAAAAAATGGCTATCCGGTACTCAAAAAGACTGAAGCCATGCGAAAATCAGCAGATTATATGTCAGAAGAGTTTCGGCTACTCGACATTAATGTAAATTTTGAAGATAAAGCAGCTAACCATGTAGGTATATCCCAACCCAAATGCACCAATTGTGGCGACTGTGTAACTGGCTGTAATATAGGAGCAAAAAATACATTGGCCATGAACTACCTCCCGGATGCTTACAATCATGGCGCCGAAATTTTCACGGATATAAATGTTCAGTATATCGAGAAAAGTGGTAAGGTATGGAAAGTCTATTTCAATCCTATGAATACTGGTCGCGAGACCTTCGATGCACCCGAAATGTTTGTGTTGGCCGATAGTGTCATTTTAGGTGCCGGTTCCTTGGGCTCTACCGAAATACTTCTGAAGTCGGCAAGAAAAGGACTTTCTGTGTCAGATCAACTGGGCAAAAGATTTACTGGCAATGGAGATGTGTTGGGCTTTGGTTACAACAACGACATACCCATAAATGGTATCGGTTTGGGGAAAAAAGGCAAAAAAAATACCATAGCCAATGTTGGACCATGTATTACCAGTGTGATTGACATGCGCAAAAGACCTGATCTTGAAAATGGAAAAACCCTGGAAGAAGGCACAGTGCCCGGTCCGATCCGATCGATTATGTCAGCTTCTTTAATCTCTTTTTCGAGGCTTTTTGGCAGAGATACCGACCGCGGATTCAAGGATTACCTTAAAGAAAAATGGCGCGAATTGGTCAGTTTTTTTCGTGGCCCATTTCATGGTGCCGTTAAGCATACACAAATATATCTGGTTATGACCCACGACGATGGTAATGGAGAAATGACACTCGAAAATGATGCTATCAAAGTCAGTTGGAAAGGTGTAGGTAAACAAGCCATATTCAATAAGGTTGCGGGAGAATTATATAGCGCCACAGCGGCACTTGGAGGTACCAAAGTTCCAAATCCAACCTGGAACAAATTGATGAACTATGACTTGGTAACCGTCCATCCATTAGGTGGTTGTGGAATGGGCGATGATGCCTCAAAAGGTGTTGTAGATCATAAAGGGCAAGTTTATTCATCAACTACAGGTAAGGAACTACACCCGGGATTGTACGTTATGGATGGAGCTGTAATTCCAAGACCAGTTGGTACCAATCCCTTGCTTACCATTAGTGCGCTAGCAGAGCGTAGCTGTCAAATTATTGCCAAAGAAATGGGATCTTCATTATCTTATAACTTTAGCCAAAAGCTACCTGCTGACATTGCTCCGAATGTGAAATTGGGAGTGCAATTCACTGAATCAATGAAAGGGTTTTTTTACTTGGGAGAAAAGGATGATTTTGAAAAGGGGTTTGTAAACGGTGAAAAAAACAATTCACCCTTTGAGTTTATTCTGACCATTCGATCAGATGATGTGGAATCATTGGTAAATATTAGCACTCACGAAGCTACTATGACCGGCACTATGTTGGCACCGGCTATTTCTGGTCAACCACTAACGGCATTGCAAGGCATTTTCAATCTATTTATAGAAAATAGTAAAGACCCTGAGCGAAAAAAAATGTTTTATAATGCGATTTTATTGAGCCAAGAAGGCAAGAAATACTATTTCAGAGGCTATAAGGATGTTTATAATGATAAAGGCTTTGATGTATGGAAAGATACCACTACCCTATTTATAACAATTTTTGAAGGCGATACACCAGATGGAGCGGCATTGGGCAAAGGCAAACTACTGATCGAACCATCTGATTTTGCCCGACAGTTAACCACCATGAAAGCCATAAACGCTCGAAACAAAAAAGAAAGCTTACGAGCTATCAGCACATTTGGTAAATTTTTCGCAGGCAATGTTTTCCAAACCTATTTCAGAAGATTGGGAAAATAAACTTTAGTCGTTGGATTTTTTGCAACTTTTGCACAGGGAAGCGTCAGCCCTTTCCTGCCCTTCAGCAGTTGAACAACTTCCTCTTAAACACAGCACTTCATGCCTATGCGCTCTGGTAATCCATGCGCATAGGCTTCGAAATCCATCTTGAATCATAAAATATTGTCATATTATATATGTCCGTTTATTTAACCGTAATTATCCGATTGTAAACGTTTAAATATTTGGATAATAA
>DAIQNU010000230.1:0-6122 GCA_036788235.1 Cyclobacteriaceae bacterium | reverse complement strand
GTCAGGCTTCTTCCTTTTTTTCTTCCTTAGCTTTGTAAGCCGTTGCTTTTTTCTTAGGTCTTCTTACACCATAAGAACCCATTGAAATTTTACCTTTCTTGGTTTTTTTATCTCCTCTTCCCATAATTATGATTATTGTGTTTTTATAAATGACAAATTAATATAAGCTTTTTGCTATTCTCTAAAATAGTTTACAAATATACCAAAAATATATTCTTAGCAGATTTTTTAGAATAATTTCCAAACCATATCAATTACAAAGGGTTATCCAAAAAAAACATTATGGCAACTCCCAATCCTAAATTAATACAAGCACTCAGAACTACTGCCAGAAAACTTGAAAATGGCGGCAATTACCAATGGGGTCACATGGGTTCGTGCAATTGTGGAAACCTTGCACAAGAACTTACCAAACTTAGTAAAGCTGAAATACATGCCTATGCCATGCAAAGATCTGGAGACTGGTATGAGCAAACGCTGGAATTCTGCCCTTCGAGTGGGTATCCAATGGACTTGTTAATTGAAAAGCTCCTTGAGGAAGGCTTAAAACTCGAAGACCTAAGAAATCTCGAAAGGTTGAGCGATCAAGAAGTACTCAGGAATTTGCCCCAGAACCTGAAGTATCTTAACCAAAACTGTCGTGAGGATGTAGTTCTTTATATGAAAACATGGGCTGATATGCTAGAAAACAAGGCTATCGATGCCATTGAGCTAGAAGATCTGAAAATACATGGCAAAAAACATATTGAAAAACATAGTTTAGAGGCGTCAATGTTTTGAAAAGAAATTTTTTCAGAAAATTTTATACCTCATATTTTCTTTGAATTTTATATTAAGGTGTTAATTTGGCTTTCAATGCGTTTATTCTGAATAACGAAAAAAACGTGAAGTAGAATTTTTGGCGCGATTTTAGCCATAATCCGATTTTTGAACCTTAATATACTGATATGAAAAAATTTCTGAATTATTCTCTAGTAGTGGCAATATCCCTATTTACTTATTGTACAGGCCCTGAAGGCCCTCCAGGTTTCGATGGGCCTCAAGGCCCACAGGGTCCTCAAGGCCCTCAAGGAATTCCGGGGGAAGAAGCGATAGTTTATGAAATTGGAGGTGTGGACTTTGAACCTTCAAATAACCCGATGTTTAATTATAGAATTTTTTATGACTTCCCATCCAATATTTTGCTTTCAGATGCTGTTTTAGTATACATACTTTGGGAAGTTGATATTGTTGATGGCAATGAACTAGAATTTTGGCGACTGCTCCCACAAACCGTGCTCTTTGAGGAAGGTATTTTAATCTATAATTTTGATCATTCGCTAGCAGATGCATCGGTTTTTATAGAATCAACTTTTGACCCGGCAATCTTACCAACTGAGCCAGATAATATCAGAGGTGCCTATTTAGAAAATCAAGTACTTCGATTTGTAATTATACCCGGACAATTTGGCAATGGTAGAGTAGATACCGAAAGCCTGCCTGATTATGAGAATTTTGATGAAGTAGCTGAGTATTACAATCTTCAATTACCGGAGCGCTCGAGCCCTTACCCGAATATTAATAAGAAATAGACAATTTAAATGAAATACTAAAGCGCATAGCCTGTCATGGTCTATGCGCTTTATTTTTAAATCAATTAATTTATGAATTACTATTGTCATACAATGTATAAGTTCCTACCTTTGCACCGGCAAATCGATACGACCAGCTCCTGTTGAACTCCCCCAGGTCTGGAAAGAAGCAAGGGTAGACAGTCGTAGCGGTGTGATATCTGATTTGCCCTTTTTCTCTCCTCCTTATTTTTGCCTTTTAAAACATCCCACGGTCAATTTGGTTCTGTTGGTAAAACAAAAGCTATGTATATAATCAAAGTAAAAGGAAAAAAGAAAATACCTAATTACATTCAGCTTAGAGACGATAAATTTACGCTTATAGGATATTTTAGCTATAAAGAAGGGGTTCCTTTAAGAAAATTGGATAAATTTGGATTCGATGGCAAAGAGCAAGAATTGGAAAAGCTTATAGAAGAACTTCCATTTGGCAAATTGCAAAAAATTGAACTCTAAGAACCTATGTCATTTTTTACCGGACCAGTCGTTAAGGTTAGCGATGCCACCATTTTTCAGGAAAACAATCCTGTACTCAGTGATGTAAATTTTGAAATAGATAAAGGAGAGCTTGTCTTCCTTGTTGGTCGTACCGGAAGCGGCAAATCCTCCCTCCTTAAAACACTGTATGCTGACTTACCAATTCGTTTGGGAGATGTTTCTGTTGCAGGCTTCGATCTTAAAAATATTAGCAGGAAGCAAATCCCACTTCTGCGCCGAAAGCTCGGTATTATATTTCAAGACTTCCAATTATTTGGAGACCGTTCGGTAGCCGATAATCTTTTTTTTGTAATGAAGGCCACTGGTTGGACAGACCGTGGCAAAATGCGTGCCCGCTTAACAGATGTCCTTATGCGTGTTGGTTTGGGGTCGGTAGAAAATAAATTACCACATCAACTCTCAGGTGGCGAACAACAAAGGGTAGTTGTGGCCAGGGCTCTCATTAATGAACCATTGATCTTATTTGCAGATGAGCCTACCGGAAATCTCGACCCTGAGGTTTCAGATGGCATTTTTAAACTGTTTCTGGAAATCAATCGCAGTGGCACTGCTATACTCATGGGCACACACGATCACCGCTTGGTGGGCAATAACCCTGGCAGAATATTGCAATGTGAACATGGCCGCTTGATCGATAATACTAGTGGATCAATTACACCTGAAAGGGATGATTATTGAAGGGATGGGCTAAAGCCACATCCCTATTGATTCACACATGGCAAACAGTGGTGTCATAAGCGAATTTCAAATCCGCATAATCTATAGTACTACTTTATAAATGTCGCACAGCAAGGGATGGGCCAAAGCCACAACCCTATTGATGCTGAATAATTCCTCCATTACAAGAAATTAACCTCCCTTCTTTTGCATGTGTAAATTAAAAATAGGACTAAGTATTCAACTGTAAACATTTTTTAGGACGAGACAACAGACATCGGAATAACATGCATGCGGTAGCAACAATAGGACTTGTTCTAAAGCAAACTTATACAACCATCTGATTTTCAATAATATAAAAATTAACCTGTATAAAATATTTTTATTACGTTGTTATGTTAGGAGTCCTTACTATATTTGTAGCGGCAATAATGCCTCATTAACTACTAAAACATAATACAAATGGCAAAATCAATTTTCTATCATGCAGGATGTCCCGTATGCCTGAGTGCTGAGCATGACATCGTAAATCTTATTGGTGAAGAACAGGTAGAAGTTGTTCACATCGGTGAAGACCGTAAGCGTATTGATGAAGCAGAAAAAGCAGGTGTAAAATCTGTTCCAGCATTGCTTACACCCAACGGAAATGTATTACACATCAACTTTGGCGCATCAATGGCCGATGTTAAAAATTAATTTTTTCAAAAATATGGTTAGGATCCCTTATTTTTAAGAAATCCTAACCATATTTAAACCTCCTAAATTTAAATTATGAGTTACCTACCCTTAAATAAAAATTTAATATGAAAGTAGCAGTTTGGGACACATACGTGACAAAAAAAGACGGTAGCGTTATGCACTTCGACATTATCGCACCGCAAGTTGTAAAAGATACCGCAGTCATTTATAATTATGGCAGGCACTACTTGAAAACGAAAGGGCAAGAAGGGCAATTATTGAGCGCAAAAGAATGCAGGTTTTGCCATATTGAAACATTAAGGCCACAATTGAAAGCAGAAATAGATGAAAAGGGGTATTTTATAATTGAAATGGAAAATTGCCATTAAATGAAATCAGACATAGAAAACCGGGAAGATGTGGAACTTTTGGTCGATACTTTTTACCAGAAAGTTCAACACAACCAGGTGCTTGACTATATATTTAAGGATATTGCAAAAGTAGATTGGGACAGTCATTTGCCTAAAATGTATTCTTTTTGGGCCAGCATACTTTTAGGAGAACATAGCTTTTCTGGCAATCCTATGGTAAAACATATCGATTTGAGTAAACTGACGACCATGGGCGATATTGAATTCTCTGAGTGGCTTCATTTATTTAACCAAACAGTTGATGAATTATTTGAAGGCAAGAAGGCTGATGAAGCCAAGGATAGAGCTGGTAATATAGCAAGGCTTATGTTGCATAAAATTCAAAGTAAATGAAACAATCATCATTCGATCTTTCAAGTCAAAACCAAAGTGTTGAAAGCAAAATTGTAGTGGCTTTAGAACGAATTTCCGAAGCTTTCAGGGTATTGTTATGGAACGAGAGCAAAGAAAATTCTTTGAGTCCTATACAAATTCAAATACTTATATTTATTCTATTTCATGCCCAACAAAAGTGTAAGGTAAGTTACTTGGCGCATGAGTTTAATATGACCAAAGCTACCATAAGCGACAGTGTTCGGGTTTTGCTATCTAAAGGTTTGATAGAAAAAGTTGGTGAAACGACAGACACCCGTAGCTATACAATCGCTCTGACTAACCAAGGAAGGCAAATTGCAGAAAAGGCCTCATTATTTTCTTCACAAATAGAAAAACCGATTTCGAGATTTTCTGATGCACAAAAAGAAGTAATGCTGAAAGGCCTGTTGAAACTTATTCACGATTTGAATTTGTCAGGAATTATTACCATTCAAAGAATGTGTTTTACATGCGCCAACTACCAAGTAGTAGATGGCGTACACTATTGCAGGCTTCTTAAATGCAAACTTGCTGAAAATGAACTGCGTATTGACTGCGCAGAACATGAAACATTAAAGATGTAAATTGATTTCTCCCAAAAGCAATACGATAACTTCGATTGCATCAAGAACTCAAATCAGATAATGCATCACTTCATTTTCGTCAAAATTTAACCTAAACTACTTTTCGATTTTCTCTTTCAGGTTTCTTATTGATTTACCATTTTCGAGGGTGACATCCATTCTAACATCTATATACTCCTGCTCAAATTTCATGATTAGTTTGTCAACTTTTTTGACTTTCGTTTTATGGCGTTTCTCAACCTTTTCGATCATATTGTACACTTGATCCTTATTATTTATGGAAAAATCGCCATGTTCAAGTTCTGAAACTTCAATATCTCTGATTTCAATTTCCATATGAGTCAAGGCACTTTCTATGGCGGTTGCTAGGCGATCTGCCATGTTGGATATGCTATATGAATTCGCATTGAGCTTAACAACTACATCATCAGACGAAAAATCAAATGACAAATTGCAATTTCCTTCAAAAGCCTTTTCAAGTTTCTGACCGAGATTGCTAGCCAGGTCTTCAATGTAATTTTCAAGATTTTGCGTTTTGCCATTTAAGGTAATATGAATTGTAGGTTCACTTTGGGCAAAGCAATCAAGTGAAAATATAAAGAGCAGAAAGATAAATGAAGAGCGTAGTAATGATTTCATAATAGTAGGTGTAAGATAGGTAAAGTATTTTTTGGTGTTATGCACCAAATTCATACCATACCAATAAACCATTAATAATCATATGATTACAACATATGCTAACCTAATTTTTGTGCGAAATCGAACAAATACTGAACGAAATCGAACATGAATATCTAATCAAAAAATATCGATGTCGATTCGAAAGGGTGATTTCATAAGGAGTCTGAGTGCATCGGCTGCTGTCATCTCTTCATGCATTACTCTGTACAAAACTTCAGTAATAGGAGCCCGCGTGCCGGTATTTTCAGCTAGTGTCTTCATTATCTTAATGGTATTAACACCTTCGGCGACTTCTTCCATGGATGAAATAATGGAATCCAAGCTTTCTCCTTGTGACAATCGATAACCAAGCGTAAAATTTCTACTTAAATTACTAGAACAAGTGGCAACCAAATCACCTACCCCTGCCAATCCCAAAAACGCCTTAACATCACCCTCCAGTAAACGACCTAAATAGACCATTTCAATCAAACCCCTGCTCACAAGCAAGCCATGTGCATTTTCGCCAAAACCCAGACCGGATAATATACCGGCAGCTATGGCAATAATATTTTTTAAAACACCACACAGTTCTATACCAACCAAATCTTTGCTGCCATATACCTGAAAAAGATCATTTCTAAGCAATC
>DAIQNU010000229.1:0-6161 GCA_036788235.1 Cyclobacteriaceae bacterium | reverse complement strand
TTTTATTTAACTGGGCTGAATGATACCCCTACAAAAAACAACATGGCCTTGTATCGGAATCTGTCATTTTCATGGGTTAGCAATCGGTCTGTTGTGTATTCCGAGAAAGTCAAATCAAGCCCGGCCTTGAGCCAAAGAGGATCTGTAACACGGTAAGCTACAAAGAATTCTGATTTCAAATGTCCAATATCGTTGTCGCCCACCAGCAGCAAATTATACGAAGTTGGCTTAGCCGAAATGGTGCCCGGAAATTGTGAACTTTCAGTCGACACAAACTGTGCATCGCTTTCTCGGCCAAAACCTACCCCGAAGGCATCAATATTGAAACCTAATTTCAATTTGGATGAAAGCATGTATTCAATATGAATAACAGCATTCAGACCCATAGTTAGGGGACTGTTTACTACCAGTGTATCGATGGTTTCATCATTGGAAGTAAGGTTGGCCGGTGCCGTGATATATTCCAGATTGCTACCACCAAATGCTGATAAGCGCAACCCATATCCTAATCTGATTTTTTTAGACTGGAACAAGCCATGGGTGCGAGTCCATGCAATAGACCCATTGACTCCATCGCCAAAACCAATAGCGGCTTCATAAGAATGTGAAGTTTTGGGAATCTCAATGCTTTGTGCAATAAGCTTTTGACCTACCAAAGCCAATATGACCAGAGCAAACAAAGTGCTTAGAATCTTTTTCATAATGTAAAGTTTTAGGTAGACGAATGGTTTATTTCAGTTTATCTAATTCAGTAAGTATATCGCTAACTGGTGCTCGTTGTTTATAGTCAGGATTAAAATGCCTCCATACCACTTTACCATCTTTTGCGAGGATGTAGGTGGCAGGAATAGGTAGCTGCTGAGTATTATCAGAATGTGCATTTCTTAGATCAGCCTTCAGCGCTGAATTATACAAAGTGGTTGTCGTTTTATTTGGGGCAAAAGCCACATCAAATGCCTTGCTGATTTTATAGCCATCATCGTGCAATAGGGGGTAGCTTGCTTGGGTTTTTTTTGCAGTCATCTCAAGGTATTCGGTTTTTTCGGGTGAAACTGCTACTAAATTTGCCCCCTTCGAATCGATGAATTGTAGACTATCTTGCAAAATACTAAGGTGCCTGTTGCATACTGGACACCATTGCCCTCTGTAAAATACGATCACTAAAGGCCCTTCTTTCAGCTTCTTATACAGGTCAAAAGTTTCTCCATGCTGATCTGTAGTCTGAAAGTTTTCAATTTTATCGCCAATGTTTAGACCTTTGGCTTCTTTGAGTTTTTTGATGGTATCCTGTGCTATGGCTGTTGGATTACATACCAACAAGGATATCATAAATAGTGCTGTAAAAATTAATGAGAATGTTAGTTTAACTGGTTTCATAATTTTCCGATTTATTTATTTGATCTTTTAGTCGTTGTAAATCGGAAAACCTGACAGACAAAATGAAAAAAGTTATAATTTTTTTATTTTGTCTATGATCTTATTTTTTTTCTCTTGCGAAAGTTGAGGCGATCTTTGATCGGCCTTATTGAACCACAAATTGATGGCCCTCTCTATTGTTTTAGATTGCTGTTTGTAAGCTTCACAGGCTTCGCACAATGCTACATGCAATTTTAATCTAAACCATTCACCGAAGGATAAGGATTGGATCTGCCGCTTCTCGATGAGCTCGGTTGCCTTAACACAGGTGATCATGATTTTATTCAAAAACTTCATTAATACTTAGTTTTTATTAAACCAAAAAGCCTCAATACACTTTTTTAGAAGTACTTTAGATCTATGGAGGATCTGCCAATAATTAGTCGAGCTTATTTGCAGCTCCTGACATATTTCTGAAGCATCTTTATTAATAATGTATTTAGATAGTACGGCAATTCGCCAATTTATGGGTAAATCGTCAATGCATTTGTCCATTACTTGCACAAAATCTTCATTGTCCAACATGCTTTTTTCATCCTCCCAGGCGGGTTCAAGCCCATTTGGTTTCCAATAACCGTTGCCATCAAAAAATGAATCCGTAGCTTTAAATACCTCACTGTCAATAGAATTGTTCAATTGAAAGAATTCTTTTGAAGATTTACGAAAGTGGTCAGCGATTTTGTTGTTGAGAATTCTAAAAAGCCATGTTTTTGGTGTGCTTTCATTTTTGAAGGAATCGAAGCCTTTAAATGCTGCTATAAATGTCTCTTGAATTATATCCTCAGCGGTTTCTTTATCGCTGATTTTGTGAAGTGCCCACGTAAACATATCGTCACTATAGCTTTGTATCCATGCTGTTATCTTTTCATGGATTTCGTTTATCGGATTTGGTTGCATGGCAATAAATGAGAAATATCTATAGGGTCAAATAAATTTCGCACAGTATAATTGGAAAAAATGATGATTGCAAAAAAATGGGATTAAGTACTCAAAGATTTTAAGATCAGCCAACTATAAAATCTGAGCAAGGTAAAAATCTAGGATTTTATTGGTTTGATTTATTCGGCAATGTAATAGTAAATTCAGTATAGTAACCAAACTCGGAGCTTACAACTATAGAACCACCTAATCTGTCAACAGTCTCTTGGACTATATATAATCCTAATCCCGAACCTTTGGATTGATCCGAAGCTCTATAGAACATTTGAAAAATTTTATCCAAATGAACATCTTGAATGCCGATACCATTGTCTGATGCTTTCAAGGTAACCTGGTCTTCATTGCTTTTTATGCATAATGAGAATCGTGATTCTTCCTTATTAAAGTCCTGGTATTTTACGGCGTTGGCCAATAGGTTATTTAAAATAATATTGAGTCGGGTAGGGTCAGTATAAAAAGGATGTTTCCCTTCATATTCTATGTTAATCCGTAATCGGTCGGCATTTTTAAAGTGTGAAATGTTTTTTTGAACCTCATGCATTAATTGATGGATATCAATTAATTCAGATTGGATTTCTACTCTTGAGTTGCTAGAATAATCTAAAATATCTTTGATGAACCCATCGAGCTTTACGACACTTTCTTGTACCAAAGTCCAATAGTGAATGTGCGTAGGAGAAGGTTTGTCCATTAAGGCAATATTTACCAAACCTAATATAGAAGCTAGCGGAGCACGCAAATCGTGGGAAACACTATAGACGAAATGGTCGAGTTCATAATTGATTTTCTTAAGCTCTTTAAATTGATTTTTTAACCTTTCTTCGGCAGCAGCCCGCTCGGCAATATCGATACCCATACCAATAAGGCAAATTTGATTTTCGTAAATAATGCGTCGTCCGGTAAAATAAAAGGGAAGCTTCAATTCATCTTTAGTAAATAGCTTGGCTTCAACCTCGGCCATCCCATCCTCAAAAACCATTTTTATTTTCTCTTCAATCAAAGCTTTTTCTTGGCCTTCAAACAAATCTAAAGGATGCAGAAGCTCCATTTCTTCAGTAGTGTAGCCGGTTATTAGCTCCCAATTTTTATTCCAGCGTAAAAATTTGCCCTGCATATCAAATAAATAGAAAATACCTGGCAAGCTATTTATAATGGAATCTGCGAGTTCTTTTTCTTCTATGATCTTTTGTTCTGCTACTTTTCTTTCAGAAATATCTTTAATAAAGACACAATAAAATTCGTGATTGTATTGCTCTATAGGTGTGATGCTGATCTCGATAGGAAATTCTTTATTTTGACTATTTATTGCAGAAATCTCTGCCATTTTTTTAGATTCCTTTTGCTGTCTTTGAAGCCAGGGTTTTAGTGTGCCATTGTGTTGCCTGTGATGTTTGGTTGGAATAATACGATCTATGAGCGGCTGACCCAGTATTTCATTTTTTTGCCATCCGAATAATTTCTCTGCTTGCGAATTCCAAAAGGTGATATTCCCTTCAGTATCGACACATATTACGGCATCTGGTGCAGCCTCCATGATCAATCTTCTTAGTTCTTCGCTACGTTTACTAGCAAGTTCAGACTTCTTTCGATCTGTAATATCATGAAAATAAATGGATACACCAGTACTGGAGGGATAAAAATGGTTTTCAAACCATCTATCATTTTGAAAATAATAAACTTGCTGCCATTGATATTTTTGGGTTTGTGAAGCCACTTTTGTCAACTGCTGGAAATCGGAACCAAACCATTCGGGAAATTCTCTCCATGCATATCTACCTGATAAATCTTCAACAGATCGCTTAAGCAATTGCGCTACTTTTTTATTAGCATAGGTAATATAACCCTCCTTGTCTACTGCAATGAAGGCATCACTGACTCTGTCAAATAATTCGGTGATCTGGGCGGTTTTTTGCTGTACCCGTATGTTCAGGTCATTATTAATGGTTTTTAATTTTTCCTCTGCATCCTTTCGCATTAAAACCTGCAGACGAAGGTTGAGTAATGTCTTAACCTGATTTGCCAAAATTTGCAAATACATTTTCTGATGTTCATCGAGTTTTCGAGGTTTGTAATCGATCACAGCCAGGGTGCCCAATTTATAACCATCTTGTATTTGTATAGGCATGCCGGCATAAAAACGAATTTTTGGATCGCCAGTAACCAAGGGATTATCAAAAAATCTTTCATCAATCAATGCATCCTCAACTATCATCAAATCGTCCTCAAGAATGACATGGGCACAAAAAGAAAAGTCTCTATGGGTTTCTTTAGGTTCTAGGCCAACTTTTGCTTTGAACCATTGCCTGCGTTCGTCGACCATCGTAATGAGGGCTGTTGGTGTTTTGCAAAGTTGTGCAGCCAATTCTACGATATCATCAAAATCTTTCTCACAATCGGTATCGAGAATTTGATGACGCCTAATCGCAGCAATTCGCTCATTTTCGTTATAAGGTAGTTGGCTAATTTTCATACCCTTGTGGTTGGAAATTATTTGAATAATAAATTTAACTAAAAAATAATAAATCTGTTGCTAATTTGATTTTTCAATGTTTAATGAAACTTTTTTAAATGTTCAGAATTCAAGGGTTGGAGTAGCTAAATCAACAAAGTTTTGCAAACTAAACAGTTATTGCTGTGATTATCAGTAGAACAAAAAATAAAACACGTAAAAAAATCATATAAATATACAAGCTATTATACCATTAGATAAAACAGATAAATCCTATTTCGTAAATGAAATTCATAGAGTATTGAACTCCAACCTCAAAAATATACTCTTAACAATGGGGTAATTTTTTCATGAATTAATAATCTGATTTATTTGGTTTTATAGGCTGGTGCATAGTATTTATGCAGATCAGAGCAATACTCAAAATGAGGTCAAGTATTTAAGGTAGACCTGAAATTACGTATTCCATTTTTCGAATAGTAAGCATGAAATAATAAAATACATATAAAAGTAGAATCATGAAAAGAAGAGATTTTTTTAGAAACGGAATGTATTCATCCTTTGGACTGGCTGTAGCACCTGCTGTATTGGTCGGTTGTAATAGCAACGCAACGAATTCTGTTGAGGGCAGTTCAAAAACAGCTAAAAATATCATTTTTATGGTAAGTGATGGTATGAGTGCTGGCACTTTGAGCATGGCTGATGCATTGAGTCAGCGTAAAAATGGCAGAGCTTCTCATTGGCTCGAAGGCTATCGCGAAGATCGATTTACCCGTGCTATTATGGAAACGGCTTCGGCTAATTCTCTGGTCACCGACTCAGCAGCAGCAGGATCTGCCTGGGGAGGCGGCAAAAGAGTAAACAATGGTGCCTTGAATGTTGGGCCTAATGGTGAACAAAATAAGACCATTTTTCAAAAATTTAAAGAGGCAGGGAAATCAGTAGGTTGTGTTACTACCGTGCAAATAACGCATGCTACCCCTGCCAGTTTTTGTGTGAATATTGACAAGCGTGGCAAAATGAACGAAATAGCTGATCAATATTTGGAGCTTGCATTCGATGTGTATATGGGGGGTGGACTGGAACAATTTAAAGCCGAAACCCGGGAAGATAAAAAAGATTTGCTGGAAGCCTTTAGACAAAAAAATTATCATGTTTTTACTGACCGAGAGGCATTGAAATCTGCGCCGGATGATGAAAAACCCATCTTAGGTGTTTTTCACGAAGGCGGTTTGCCTTTTACATTAGATCGTGAAAATGATTCAGAATTGCTGACTAAAGTACCTACCTTAGCCGAAATGACAGCAGAAGCTTTACGAAAACTTTCTAAAAACAAAAATGGATTTGCCTTACAGAT
>DAIQNU010000228.1:0-6171 GCA_036788235.1 Cyclobacteriaceae bacterium | reverse complement strand
CTGCAAAAAACAAAAAAGATCCGAACGGACGTTCGAACCAGTTTTTTGTTTTTTAACGAGCATCCCCCCTCGCGTGCTTTTGTAAAGCGTGTGACTTTGGAAAAAGCTGGAAGCTGGCAACAAATCAAACCTCTGCTTCTTTTTTACCCATCCAAAAAGGTGCCGTACCAAACCATAAAACCATACCAATGGCCATAAGAATTTTATTGGTTTCCATAGTAATATGGCCTGCGAAAGTAAGTATAGATGGCACGATGGTAAGCGCCAAAGCCACAATCGAAAGTATTTTCAAGAAAGTATTCATAAGTCTTATTGATTATTTAGAGACTAAAATGCCAACTGCTTTTTTTGCAAAACTTTACTCAATACAATGTAAAGCAAAGAGGCAATAAACCAACCTGGTAAACCAAGAAAGAAAATCTCAACTCCCATCGTCATATTAATTAGTACACATATAGCCAATGTTACCACCCAAGTTAATCCGGCTGCCCAATTGATCTGTAGGCCAGATTTTTCAGCATAATTGGTTTGTAAGCTTAACCTTTTCAGCACCCAAAAATCAATAAATATAACCGCACCCATAGGCATTAGTAATAAACCATACAACGCTACAAAATCGAGAAGTTTCATTACCAAAGCCGGAAAACAAGCAGCAATGGTAGTAATAAGTCCTGTGACCAAAGTGACCTTCCAGGTTTTGAAGGAGGGGTTAATGGTTTGCAATGCAAGTCCTGCCCGGTATATTGTCGGATTCGCAGTGGTCCATCCGGCAATTACAACACATACAGCTCCTGCTATTCCTGCTGCCTGAAAAGCAATTACACCGGGAGCGAATTCAGTACTTTGACCAGATTGCTGTAAGAAAAGCGCATAAAGAATTCCTGAGGCTATCCAAGCAAAATAATGACCTACAAACATACCAGTAGCAGATGTGAATCCGTATTGCCATTTTTTTGCATAGCGAAGAATTGACAAGTCTGACATACCGATGTGCATGGCCATATTGGCAAACCAGCTAAAAAACACTACATGCCATAGGGTGAATTTACTTTGTCCGGGCAATACATTCCCAGTCCATATTTTTTCATTGGCTACGGCCCAGAAATCAGTTATTTTTTCTACACCCAAATGTGGTAAAGAAGCAATGGCTGCAGCAAAAAATATCAGTATCATCCAAGGGGCTGCAATATTTGAAAATTTCGACACCCAAGAATATCCAAACATAGCCACAATAGTCGTAATAGAACCAATGGCAAATACAGTAATAACCCAGCTCACGCTATTGGGATACAGATCATTGAGCGAAGGCATGGGAATGCCAAAAGGGATACCTACAGCAGTGGCCGATACGGCAATCATAGATCCGGCTAAAAAACAAAACATGAGGCCGTTGACTATATTGTATACTTTAACCAAGCCAGTACCACATATTTTTTCTAATTGAAAATACATAGTCACACGGGTTTTAACAGCTATGGGAGCTGTAAGAAATGCCCAACTTAAAACTGCGAGTAAATTGCCAACCAATAAACCAACCACCAGATCAATTGCACTCACGCCATGGGCAACAAAGAGCGGTCCTATCACAAATTCCGTTCCTGCTGTATGCTCACCAGCATACATGCCAAGAAAATTTTTGAAGCTCTTGAGCTTGCTTACTGGTACCGGCTCTCTTTCAAACTCATTTACTGAATCGAGCCGGGCTACTATGCCTTTTTTCATTTTTAGATTTCCGTTGTTTAATGACAAAGTTTATGCAATGGGTAAATATATCCCTTTATATAGTAGGGGAGTTACACAATATGGCAAATGATGTTAGCTTTTTGATTGGTTAGTACACCAAAAAAATATGAGCTAGTTCTATGTGTAAGATCTAAGTGATTGATATGTAGGATATTCGAACTAAATTCATATTAACTTGTAAAAAAACAGGCTCCGGAATTGGGAGTACCGGAGCCATGCCTTCTGTTTACGCTTAAATGAATTGGAATTGTAGGTCAAAGATAAAATGTTTGATTAGAGAGTCAATACTTTTGATGTAAAAGTTTTCATATAAAAACGCTTTTTTAATTTAATAGAAAAAGCCCATATTTACCCCCGACTAAACTTTAACCATAATGCATACTAAATTAACTGCAACAACTCTGTTGTTGTCCATAGTTTATTTTGCTTTGTGCTCACCGGCTATTGGGCAAAATAAAGGCAGGCAAAAAATCCCGGCTCCTGGCAAAGGGCAAGCAGAAACCACGCAATGGTGGATCGCTGTTAGAGGAGGTGTAAACCTAACCAGTGCAGAGGTGAGCAATCAGTATTTCGTTTTCAGTAATACACAGGCTGGTGTTGAACCGCACAACAAACAATACGGAAGCTTTAATAGAGTAGGAACGCATTTTGGCTTTCAAGCTGGATTCGAATTTTTGCCACACTTATCCGTGCATTTACTTCCTTCTTACTCAACCTATCTTTTCGATTATGAAAGCGCATTCAATTGGGCTTCTTCAGACAACCCGTTGCAAAGAATTCAGATTGAAGATCTACATACGCAAAAACTCCATTATATCGAGTTACCCTTAATAATCAGGTATGAATTGCTAAGTGGAAAGTTTAAGCCTTTTATTCAGGCCGGTGGCTATGTAGGCCGACTATTAAATGCAGTAAAAGATGTCGAAAGTCGGAATACTGATTTTGCTTCCGGAGCCGAATCAAGAATTGAAGTTAATACATATTCCACCGGGATTGAACCATACCTTATCAATACTAATCTGGGAATAATGGGCGGTGTAGGCATGACATACAATGTGGGTAATGCCCGCATTGGACTTGAAGTAAATTACAAAATGGGGATGAACAATATCAATAAGCCGGCAAATCGCTTTATGGAAAGCCCTCAAGTTAGTGGCATGTACGACGTAACCGACGATTTTAGCATCAGACACTTAGAGTTGGCATTTAGCTGCCTTATTCCCCTCAAATTTATTACCAGCAAAGACTATATTCCCTTGTAATGAAAACCATGTTTAGCAAAATATACTTCGCAATCCTGTTTTTATCAGCACCCTTGCTGCTAATGGTATTGGTAACTTCTTGTGATATAGATGAAAGTCAGCCCTCAGAAAATATAGGCTTTACCAGAATCTATGATGATGGAAACTTTGAAAGCGCATTTTATCCTGTAGATATTCTGCAAACCGCCGATAGCGGATTTATTATGCTGAGTGTAGAAAACGATTGGGATACATACCTGCTCAAAACAAATCGCAATGGTGAATTTGAATGGGATCTTTCTCTACCGGAAAAATACGTCAATCCAATTAAGGGCATGTTTTCTATGGAAGGATTTGTATACTTTTTCTGTATGGATAATATCGCACTTGGTACTTATCTAATAAAGGTGGATCCAGTCTCTGGTCAAATTGAGGAGGAAAGATATTATGGCGATGACTTATATCCTTTGGCTGTGTCGAACCTTGCCGATGGTGGCAAACTACTACTGGGCTATAATAGAAATAATACAAGTTCACGCTTGACGAGGCTCAATGCAGGATTTGACATACAATGGAGTGAAGACTTTAACGTACTCGAAGACGTGGAAGAAATGATTATAGGTCATGTCAGACGCTTAGGTACCCGTTACCCGTTTTTTACTGGTACTAGTGGCAATCGATATTTCTTCAATGGATTCAATAATTTCAGCATATCGCTCACTTTTGTGGCACAAAGCGATGGCGAATTTACAGGAATTGTCAATGGATTCAGAGATAGAAGTGTCATCAGTTCTTTATTACCTATAAGCGGAAGTAACTACATGGCCACAAGGTATAGTTACGGAGAGAATTTTTTAATGCAGAATGAAAGTATAAGCGAAAACAACATCTCTTTTGGTGGAGATCTGGGTGGCAACGAACTACCTGAACTTAGCCCCGATGCGGTAGTGTTTTTACAAAGAATAACTATACAGGGCGTTGAGCGAATTTTGATGGCGACCAACACCCGGAGCGGTCAAATATTGCTTTTATTTTATAGTGCCGATGGACTACAGCTTATCGGTGCTTCTTACCTGGGTCGTATCAATCCCTTTGAAATTGGAGGCATTACAAGTACTGGCGATGGCGGTGTAGCCATTATGGGCAATACCTGGGTGGCCGGGAGATTCCCCAGGATATGTCTTTTCAGGCTTACTGCGGATGAATTGGTCAACATGGCAAAATAGCCAGACCATGACGGTCTGGCTTGTAAGTTGACAGTAAATTTAATTTTATACAGCCTCAACTCAACCCTGTGTAATTAAATGGCGTAATGCTGCGTAATTCCTCTTTCACCTGTTCCGAAACCTGAAGTGTTTCTATAAAAGCCCTGATTTTGTCTTTGGTAATATGTTCATTGGTTCGGGTAAGATCTTTGAGCGCCTCGTAGGGGTTAGGATAGGATTCTCGGCGGAGTATAGTCTGAATGGCTTCAGCAGTAACCGCCCAGTTATCTTCCAGGTCCTTGTGTAATTCTTTTTCGTTCAGCTCCAGTTTGCCTATGCCTTTGAGTAAAGATTTTAAGGCGATCAAGGTATGCGCAACAGGTACACCAATATTTCTCAGTACCGTAGAGTCAGTAAGATCGCGTTGCAACCTTGATATAGGCAATTTGGCCGAAAGGTGCTCAAACATCGCATTGGCCATGCCGAGGTTTCCTTCTGCATTTTCAAAGTCTATCGGGTTTACTTTATGGGGCATGGCCGATGAGCCTATTTCACCTGCTTTTATTTTCTGTTTAAAATAATTGAGCGAAATGTAATGCCACATGTCGCGGCTGAAATCTGTAAGAATGGTGTTGATTCTTTTCAGGTTATCAAATATGGCCGCAAGATTGTCGTAATGCTCAATCTGCGTAGTAGGGTAGCTGCGCTTAAGACCCAGATTTTCTTCTACAAATGTGCGTGCAAATTCGTTCCAGTCAATAGCCGGGTAGGCCACAACATGTGCATTGAGATTGCCAGTGGCGCCGCCAAATTTTGCGGGGTAGCCAAGTTGCAACAAGGCGGCAAATTGCACCCTCAAGCGCTCCGAAAACACCATGATTTCTTTACCAAGTCGTGTCGGTGAAGCAGGTTGACCATGCGTGCGTGCCAGCATGGGTATTTTTTGCCATTTTTCAGCAGCAAGGTCTATTTCGGCCATTACTTCTTCAATGTGGTAGGCCATTTTTTTCATGGCATCGCGCAGGAGTAGTGGCGTGGCGGTATTATTTATGTCTTGTGATGTTAACCCAAAATGCACAAACTCGGCATAAGGAGCTAAATTGAGTAGCTCAAATTTTTCTTTAATGAAATACTCAACGGCCTTTACATCATGGTTCGTTGTCTTTTCGATTTTTTTAATCCGCAGTGCATCTTCGATCGAAAAAGACTCATATATTTTAATAAGTTCGGGAAATACACTTTTGTCTACACTTTCCAACTGTGGCAATGGCAAAATACATAGTGCCATAAAGTAGTCTATCTCAACCTTTACGCGATATTTTATCAATCCAAATTCCGAAAAAAATGGCGCAAGGTCTGTTATCTGCTTTCTATATCTGCCGTCCAGAGGACTAAGGGCTGTGAGTTCGTTTAGTTCCATGATTTGTAATTAAGGCGCAAAATTAACCAATTAATTTTTTTTAGCACCATCAATCATTTCATTCGTAATTTTGTTAATCAAATAAGAAAAGATTTTTTTGTGCCACAGTGCTAAACCAAATAAAAAATTATGTTTTTCAACCCCTTTAAGAAAAAATCAGTCGATAAGACCCCCAGCAACAGATATACAACTTATAAAGTAAAGGAAATAGTAAGAGAAACCGTCGATGCTGTAACCATTGTTTTCGAGAAGCCCTCTGAAGGTATAGAATATAAATCCGGACAATATTTAACGCTCATTTTTACTATAGATGGCGAAGAAATACGCAGATCCTATTCACTTTGTTCATCACCCTTATGCGATGAATATCCGGCGATCACAGTAAAAAAAATTACGGATGGACGGCTTTCAAGCTACATTAATGATAAACTGGAGCCAGGAGCTGAAATAAAAGTAATGCCACCAATGGGCAATTTTACTATCGAACCAAAGGCTGAAAATGCGCGTCTTTGTGTGTTTTTTGGTGCGGGTAGTGGTATCACCCCACTTATGTCCATCATGA
>DAIQNU010000227.1:0-6221 GCA_036788235.1 Cyclobacteriaceae bacterium | reverse complement strand
CAATTGTTAGTGAAAAAGTTTCCCTTATTAAAAAATTGATTTTTCATACAGCTTTATTAAAGCCTAAGACGGATCCAGCATTTTGCCAGCAAAAAGAATGGTATTGCTATGCTTTTCTCTAATAAAAAAGGCAAAAGGCCGGTTTACATTGATTACTGTTGGTTCCGGAGGATAAGAAGTTCTGATAATCTCGACGATAGTGGCTGCTGCAGCTTCTGTACCTTTTTCATTTACCTCTATAAAAGACTGATGTAAGACTCTGCTAATGGCCGCCGATAATTCTTCCTGAAACAAACCGGTAAAATCTGCATCGCCTGTAAATGCTATTCCCATTCCAATATCAGTTAGCACTTCTTTCAACTCCTTTTTAAACTCCAGTATAAATTTGGGCAGATATACTTCCATAGTTGCTGTATCGGCCTGACTTATATAGTCACCAAGTTTTTCAGCGTCCAATCCAGCAATTATATTATTGATGTCCTTACCGCTGTTACTCACCAGCACTGTCATGGAAAACTGACCATTTCCATAGGGTAGATCTGCCAATACAAAATCATTATTGAAAAAGCGGGATAGTTTTACGCCTTTAGAGTGCATCATATCAACCTGCTTTTCACCTGCAGGTGTGTAAAAAGCTTTTTTGCCCGTTAGTGCTTCGTCAAACTTATACTTCCACTCCGATTTAAAATAAATAGCATTGATGAGGTACATAATAGCATCTGGTGGAATTGCATCAAGCATATCTTTAATCTTTCCTCTGGTTTTATTTTCGATCCAGCCATTTATCAGATCTTTTGTAGCCGGATTGTCGAAATCTGCAGCTTTAACCTCCGCATCATAGTAGGTTCTAAGTACCGAGGCAAAGTCCTGATGAATGCTGAGATCCTGCGTATACCAGTTTGAATTGGCGATTTGTAAATCTGTTTTTTTATCAAGTTCCAGCATAAATTCCACAAGACCTTTATAGGCTTCGTTCATTTCTTCATCTGTCATATGCGATGTGTGCAAAGCCTTCTTAATAGCCTCTTTGGTGTCGCCTTTAGCACCGTTGGCTGTCATAGACAAGGCAGCACTGATGCTAAAGGGAGATATAAAAAGGTTGTCTGATTCAAAATTGGTGTTGATCGTTGAAAGGAGGTCAAGTGAAAAGTTATTGGATGAAACTATTACCTCTTGCTCAGTGGTGGTGAGCGATCTTACATTTGGCAAGTTGTTATCATCAATAGTGATATTTTGCTTTTCACAACTTGTGAAACTGCATAGTGCTACAAGCAAAATGGCAATTGAAGTTGAAAAATCAAGTTTTTTCATAGTATAGAAAAATTGTTTTACCTTCCTAAGACACCACTTATATCCTGAGGGTTGTAATGGATAGAAAATTTTTGAAAAAAAAGTATATTTTTACGGCATGCAGATTCTATCGAATTTACAAACACTCTATGGAGCCATCGTATTTATGGTGCTCGGCTTGATTCTAATGCCTTTATTTTGGTTTTTTTCTATTAATGACAAATACCACCCCGCTGTATATAGGCTTAATAGTTTTTGGGCAAAGTCTTTCTTTTTTCTTACTGGTATAACTTATAAAGTAAGTTATGAAGAAACCCTGGATAAAAATCAGGCCTATGTCTTTTGTCCAAACCATTTTTCATTTATTGATATCCCAACCATAGCATTGGGCAATGTTCCGGTAGTATTTATGGGAAAACAGTCTTTGAGCAAAGTGCCTATATTGGGTTATATTTTTAAGCGATCGCATATAATCGTAGACCGTACCCGGGGTAGAAGTCGCGCTGAAGCTCTGATTGAAGCTATGAAATTGTTGGAAAGAGGAATAAGTGTAGTTATTTTTCCGGAAGGTGGAATTGCCAGCCCTGAACCTCCAGCACTGGCAAACTTTAAAGACGGTGCCTTCCGAGCTGCTATTGAGAAACAAATACCCATTGTTCCGGTAAGTATTCCATATAATTGGATAATTTTGCCCGATAGTAAATCATTGTCATTTAGCCCGATGGATGCCTTAGTACAATTTCACAAACCCATAGAAACCCGTGGTATGGATTTGAGCAACATCCCCGCATTGAAAGCAATGACATATAATACCATAGATTCAGCGTTGAAAAATTACGATTATGCAGATAGACAAAGAGACTTTGCAGAAAATTGCGCACCTCGCCAGGCTTGAAATTAAAGCCGAAGATGAGCCCGCAATGATCGAGGACTTGAATAACATCCTTACCTGGGTTGAGCAACTTAATGAAGTTGATACTGAAAAAGTAGAACCACTTACCGTGATGTCACTTGAAGTTAATGCTTTCAGAGAGGATGAAGTTAAAGATCATATTGATAGAGAAGATGCTTTGAAAAATTCTCCTGACAGTAATGAGAAATATTTCAAAGTTCCAAAATTTCTGGGCAATTCTTAAAAAATTTCATAACAAAAAATTAAATTTTACCACCTTATCAAGCCGTACTGGCTCATGAACAACAAACTTTTTTTTTGGCACAATTTCCCAAGACCATACAGGCAGATGTATCTTGGACTTCTTTTGCTACTGCTTATCAGTTTTTGTATTTACCTCACAGCATGGATCATTGGTGATGCCATTGCCATAGGTTGGGATGTTCAAAATGTGGTTAAGCCCGTCCAGATACTTTTTGATTATGTTCAGATAGGGCTTTATGATTTCCCGCTTAAAGCTGAGAACTATGTCTTATTGCAAAATTTCATTGCCAAACCATTGCAATACGAGCCACTAGCAGCATATTTTTTCCTAGGTTTTTTCTGGTTTGGCATATTGGCAATTTTAAGTATCATTCCCGATCTCAGTCGTTTTTGGTTCCTGTTTACCGCTATTTTATTCATCATCATTCTGGTAGTATTCAGACTTGAAAATCTCATGCTATTTGAAATTCATGGCAAAGCTGCCCTTATCATTACACTTACTGTATTTTTGGCTCCCGCTTATTATTTTCATGCTTTTGGCAAATATCACAGTCTGCTTTTCAGGTTTATTGCATATGTGTTCATTAGTGCCGGGCTATTTGTATTTTTTAAATATACATCAGGCGTTGACCGTCCATTTATCTACCTGGTAAATTATGCTATATATGCCCCGATTATTATTTCAGTTTTTTTCATTTTGCTTTCAGCGCACGAAATCATGGCTGGTTTTTTACATATCATTACCTCCGGCAATACTTTTCAAAGTAGTAAAAGTTTATTGCATTTTTTGGTGATCGGCTCAATTTATTTAGCCAATATAGCCTTGGTATTTCTTTACAATCGCCAGATAATCGACTGGAATATACCCATAGTAAGTGCTTTTTGGATATTGCCTTTAAGTGTAGCCTTGGGAATTTGGGGTTTTAAACATCGCGAGTCTGCCTATATCAATATTTTCCCTTTTATGCCCACAGGTGCCATACTCTATATCGCCCTGGCAATTATATGTTTTAGTACGGTAAGCTATGCTTTCGTTACTTCCAATGATGCACTTTTAAGTGTAATGGAAGATGCCGTTATCTACAGTCAGTTGGCATATGGAATTATTTTTATTGTATATGTATTGACCAATTTTTTTCCTTTGCTCATGCAAAATATGATGGTGTATAAAGTGGTTTATCAACCCAAAAATATGCCTTTTTTTACTTCTAGGCTGGCGAGTGCTCTTTTTGTTTTAGCATTGGTGCTGGCCTCTAACAAAAGACCATACTATCAGTCTATGGCTGCTTATTATAATGGATTAGCTGATTTATTTTACGTGCAAAAAGATCCGGTAATGGCTGAAGAATATTATCAAATGGCAGCCATTTATGATAGCAATGGGCACAGACCAAATTATGCGTTGGCGTCTATGGCAAGGAGTACAGGCAACATAAGTGCCGAGCTTAGTTTTTTAGGAAATGCTGTCCAGAAAAGGCCTACACCCTATGCTTTTGCCAATTTAGCTAGAGGCTACAGCGATCGTGAAAATTTCTTTGATGGTCTCTTTGCCTTGCGGCTTGGCATAGAAAAGTTTCCTGAAAATGGCCGTCTCATCAGCAACCTCGGAACATTATTCACTGAAACCAATTTTAATGATTCTGCCTACGCCTATCTTACTAATGCTCAAAACTATTCGAAGTCCCGAGATGTGGCTTCCTCCAATATTTACGCATTGCTAAGTCTGAAAGACCTGTCAATAAGAAGGGATACCTTGGCGCATTTGTTTCAAACATCTACTTATACACCTGCACTTAGCAATCTGATGGTTCTATCAAGCGGACTGGGACTCACAAACAGCGACAATAGCGCGGTGAAGCTTGAGCCTGAAGCCGACAAGCTGGTCTATGCATACAACAGGCTACTCAATAAACCAGCCTTAGCTGACTCTAGCTTTTGGAATCATTACAATAGTTATTACGACGCACAAAACAGTCAGTGGTTTCGCGATCAATTGGGCTTTGCTGGTAGCCTAGCGAGTATACAAACAGGCAACCTTGCACAAGGCATGATGCTGCTGGAGCAAAAGTATATTCAGGAACCTGATAACAGGGCATATCTAGGTCAATTGCTCGGCTGGCTTATGCTAAAATCAGGTGCTCCCCGGCAGGCTGCCGAATATTTTATATCATCTGCAACACTGGGCACTGTTGCTGCCCTGCCAGGTTTGGGACTGGCCTTGGCTGAAGCACATATGAGAGATTCTGCTTGTCATGTTTGGGAGAAGGTATTGGCATTGCCCGATACAAGTTACCACAGCCTGGCCACTGAAATAATCGTTGTATGTGATGAAAACAAAGTTGAAAGTATAATGGCCTTAAATGACCGTATGAAGTATAACTTTTTACGCTACCGGATCAATGAAATTGGCCATGATTTATTCGAAGCCATTGCATTGAGCATCAGTAGAGACGAACTAGTTTTAATGGCACAACTTGACCGAATAGAGTATCTACTGAACGGTGGAAACACAAGTATAGCCCAATCATTGATTTCTAAAGTTGGAGAAAGTGATTTGCTAAATGGCACTTTGCTAAACAGATATATTGCTGCAGGCATTTGGATCAACATCTTGAATGACAATCACGAAGCATTTGAAACCATCATTCAATCACTGGATAAAGATACTCAGGGGCTGGAACAATGGGTAGATTTGTCTAAGCTGCTTTTGAAGGCACAAAACTCAGATGATAGTACTATTTACTCCAGGGCAATAGCGATTGGCTATAAAAATCCGTTTTTCGAAGAAGGTGTGATTCAGTCTGCAATGATTGTACATGAAAAAGACCCAGAGAAAGCCTATGATATTCTTATGCAGGCTATTAGATTGAATCGATACAGTGAACGTTTGTATTTAGCTTATATCCGTCAATGTGCTATTATGGGTCTCAATTCATTTGCCAGAGAAGCTTTAGAAACATTGAGTGCTTTTGCCTCAACAGAGACTTACCAAAATGCCAGGCAAATGTTTGATGAAATGTATGAATCCAGCTCTAATGATTGGTAAAACTTTCCAAATTAAATAAATAAGGCCTGGGTTTTAAGCCTATTAATCACCAAAACCACTATGAAAATTTACCAAATTGATGCTTTTGCCGAAAAGGTATTTGAAGGCAATCCTGCTGCTATCGTTCCTTTAGACAATTGGCTTGACAGCACATTGATGCAGCGCATTGCACTGGAAAATAATTTGTCTGAAACCGCCTTCTTTGTACCAAAAAACGATCACTTTGAAATTCGCTGGTTTACACCATCTACTGAAGTCGACCTCTGCGGCCATGCCACGTTGGCGGCAGCTCACGTACTTTACCAACATCTCGGCTACAAAGGTGATTCTATTAGCTTCAACAGTCGATCGGGCATGCTCACCGTAAAAAAGACACCGGAATTTTTGGAACTTGATTTTCCTGAGTGGCCCATAAAGTTCTGTGAAGTTCCAGAAGACTTGATTTCAGGTTTGGGCATATCGCCCGAAGAATGCTATAAATGCACAGATTATCTGGCTGTATTTAAAGAACAAAAACAAATTGAAGCCATCAAACCTGATTTCAATATTTTGGCTAAGTTGCCTGCAAGAGGCATAATTGTGACCGCGCCGGGGGAAGAGATTGATTTTGTTTCCCGCTTTTTTGGCCCTGCTTCAGGAATAAATGAAGACCCGGTAACTGGCTCGGCACACAGTGCCCTTATTCCTTACTGGCCAAAAAACTTCAAATAACAGAAATGTTGGCGAAAC
>DAIQNU010000226.1:0-6237 GCA_036788235.1 Cyclobacteriaceae bacterium | reverse complement strand
CTTGAAATCCAAAGCTACAAATATTTTTCTTTAAACAATTTGTGGCAAGATATGGGTTTTTAGTAAAATAACGGCGTTTGGATACAAAAACCTTGCTCTTTTTTGAGGCATGGCTCCTGCGTGAGCCGATTTACTCATTCATCCGTTTATAAACACGCTTCATCATCCATTCTTTCACCAACTGACCAAAAGCATTGTCTTCCAAGATACGCTCGAAGATTTCTTGATTCTGATCCATGCGGTCAATCATTTTGTCAATGAACTTCTCGTCAAAAGCGTATTTGAAGGTGTCTATTTGGTTAACTTTCGCCTGTGCCAGCAAGGTTTCGTCCTCCATCAATTCCGCTTCTATTTGGTCAAAGAAAAGTTTGTCTGCTTCTTCAAATTCTGTTCCGAAACGATCATTTAGTGCATGGATGATTTCGGAAAGCAAGGCTTCTTCGTCTTTCGACGTTTTTAGTCCTGCTTCTGAAGTGCCACTCAACTCGCCCGTTTCTCCTTTTTGTAGTTCTATAGCTCCTTCTTTGATCTTTTGCAAGCGGTAGTACTCCAGCGCTACTTCATCATCGAGGTGCAAAGCCTCTGACAATTCCCGTTTTGGAAGCCTTGTCTGTAGGAGCTTGGCGTAGGCATAGAATTTTTCCAAGTCGGAGTCGATAAAAGGCATGATCTGAGAAAGGAAAGCATACAGATTCGTCCAAGCCCGCAAGCCTTTTTTAAACTCGTCTTGCCTTTCTTCTTCTTCGATGGCTTTGAATCTATCTACGGCAGGATCCGTAAACGCATAGAGATGTTTTTGTTGTTTTGGGTTGTTCAGTTTGGTTTTGGGGTCAAAATACACATTGGCAAATGCCTCTATTTCTTGGAGCCAATATACTTGGAAGTCGTCTAACCTTGCTTTGAGGTCATACAAATGATTGATGTCTGTTTCTTCGGTGACGGAAGTAACTTCATAGTAAGGCTGGAAAGAATCCAAAATGGTCTGTCGGTCGTTGGCAAAATCGAGGACAAAGGTATTTTCCTTACCCGGGTGCATCCTGTTGAGACGGGATAAGGTCTGGACGGCTTTTACACCAGAAAGCTTTTTATCCACATACATGGTGTGTAGCAAGGGCTGGTCGAAGCCTGTTTGATATTTGTCGGCTACGATCAGTATTTTGTAAAGCTCTTTCTCGAAAATGGTGGGCAATTCTTTATCGCTGTAGCCAGTCATTTCGGCTTCCGAGACCCCATCAGGCGTGTTGTCATCCACTACTTTCCCAGAGAAAGCCACCAGTATTTTGATGTCATTTTGGTAGCCTTTGGCTTTGATGTATCTGCCAACTTCTTCAAAATAGCGCTTGGCATGTAGCCTCGAACCACAGACCAGCATGGCTTTGGCCTTACCACCCATTTTTTTGGCCACGATCTCTCGGAAGTGCTCGATGATGATTTCTGTTTTCTGCGCTAAGTTGTGCGGGTGCAGCGAAACGTATTTTCCGATGGCTTTGGCTGCTTTCTTCTTATTGAGATTGGGGTCTTCCTCGATGGCTTTGCTTAGTTTGAAGTAGAGCTCGTAAGTGGTGTAATACTGCAAGACATCCAGAATAAAGGCCTCTTCAATGGCCTGCCTCATGGAGTACAAATGGAAAGGCTGGGGCTTTCCGTTTTGGTCTTTATCGCCAAAAACTTGTAGTGTTTTGTATTTTGGGGTGGCGGTAAAGGCAAAGAAGGAGATATTGGCTTGCTGGCCTCTGGCTGCTGCCGATCTTTCGATCTGCTCTCTTACAAAATCGTCGGCCGTATAATCATCTGCCTCTTCTGCGGTGGCTTGCTCCAAGGTCTTGGAGGCGAGCACTTCTTTCAGTTTCTTGCTGGCTTCGCCGCCTTGGGAGCTGTGGGCTTCATCAATGATGACGGCATACTTCCTGTCGGGTAGCTCGCCCACTTTGTCCACGATAAAGGGGAATTTCTGCAAAGTGGTAATGATAATGTTGGTGCCATAACCTAGGGCAGCAGCTAGCTGCGTGCTGTCTTTGTCAATTTTTTGAACCACGCCCGTTTTGTGCTCAAACTGGTAAATGGTATTTTGCAATTGTTGGTCTAGCACCTTTCTATCCGTTATTACAATAACCGAGTCAAAAATCCGCTTATCTGCTGCATCGTGTAAGCTGGAGAGGCGATAGGCCAGCCAGGCGATAGAATTACTTTTGCCCGAGCCTGCCGAGTGTTGGATCAGGTAGTTTTCCCCAGGGCCTATTTCCAGTACTTTTTTGCTGATTTTTCGCACGGCATCCAACTGGTGGTACCTAGGAAAAATGAGCTTTTCCTTTTTAAATATTTTGCCCTCCACTTCTATTTCTTCGGTCTGTAGATGCACAAAACGCTGGATGATCTCCATCCAACTATCTTTTTGCAAAATGCGCTCCCATAAGTAAGCCGTTCGGTAGCCATGGGGATTTTGCGGATTGCCCTTGCCGTTGTTGTTGCCCTTGTTGAACGGCAGCCAATAGGTTTTGTGACCATCGAGTTTGGTGGTCATAAAGACTTCATCTTGATCCACCGCGAAGTGAACCAAGGCTCGTTTTTTGAAGGCAAAGAGCAGCTCTCGGTTGTCTCTTGTATTGCTGTATTGCTTGAGCGCATTGCCCACATTTTGCCCCGTAAACTGGTTCTTAAGTTCCAAGGTAGCTACAGGAATGCCATTTAAGGAAAGCAGCACATCCACCGAGTTTTTGTTTTTGGTGCTGTAGTAGATTTGCCGATAGACTTTCAGTTCGTTTTTGTTGTATAAATCCACAGCATCCGGGTTTAAGCCAGAGGCAGGCTGGAAAAAGGCCATCTGAAAGCGCACACCATAATCTATAAAGCCATTGCGCAGCACATCGAGACTGCCTCGCAAATCCAATTCCTTATAGAGCCGCTGAATGACGCGCTCGTGGGTATTGGCTCCGTGGATGGCGGCAATCTTTGCCCAGCGCTTGGGCTGTGAGTTTTGCAAGAAGTGGATGACCTCCTCTTTAAACATCCCCAAACTAGGGCTGTAATCAGGGGCATTGCCCAGGGTGTAGCCGCCTTGCTCCAGCAGTGATTGTACTAAGGCCGTTTCGAATGTATTTTCGGTGGTGATGCTCATTTTTTCTTTTTTTGACCTTGAAAACCCAAAAAAGGGTTAACTAATTGGCTTTCAATAGTTTTTGCAACTTCTTTTTTACTTTTCTTTTTCATTTCTTTTTTTTCTGCCAAATGATACGGCTCATCGGATTATAGCTTGCTATCTTTTTTCCAAATGGGTTGGTTTTTCAATCCTTCAGGGAAGCCCATTTTGTAAACGGGCACCTGCTTGAATTCGTCAAGCAATGCCAAAATCGCTGCTCTTAGGTGGTGACCCGGGCTGATAAAATCATTTAAATATAAGATGCCGGACAGAATGGGAAAGACTTTTCTTCTCTGTTCATTATTTGGAATATAATTCAGAATAGGGCCAATGGATTTATTAGGCCAATCGTATTTATTGATGATAACTCGGTTCCAAAGTCGTCCGTGATGAGCAATGATATTCCGAATGAGAGTGATCGAAATCAGCCAACTACTCAGATATTTTTGATTAAAAAGGCCAAATTCCTTGGCAATGACGTTCTTCTCAGGTAGCTGGTGACTGAGGTTTTGATAGAGTTTAGACAAGGAGCCCAAGGTCAATACTTCTAGCGCTTTCCAGCTTTCAGGATTCTCTGACGGGTGTTTTTTGTAGTGCTCTAGGATGAACTCCTCTTTGCTGTCTGAGAGTGCACGGTTAATTTTACTACCAAGCGCTCGAAAATGACTTTTGTTGGTGAAAAGTGAATCATCCAAGTGCCAGAATGGGCCATAGGCTAACGAAAGGTGGTAAACCATTTTGGTCCGCAGGGCGATCTCAATACGCTCAATGGCATTGAAGACGATTAATCGAAAATGCCGATCGAAATTATAGAGATCAATAACGTCTTCGAAGAAGCTTCCGTCCGCAAAGTGGTGCATAACCTTATCATCCTGCATTTCCCACCAGTAGCCTTTGAGACGATAGTAGCTAATGTTTGACAGAAAGTGGGGGGCGTTGGCTTCGTCTCGGAAAGCCATATTCCGATCTTTCAACAGCTCAATTTGCCCCTGTATGGTTTTGGGTGGTTTAGCCATAGCTGTGTTTTTGGACAAGGAGAATAGGCCTAGCTGGCTTAAAAAAGAAGACCCGCGAGCAGATCTTACGGGATGCAACACGGGTACGGTTACTGCAAAGGTACAATCAATATCTGGCTTTGCAAAATATTTTTTCATTCCACCACTTTCACCTTCCCCGTCACCACCTCACTGATCAAGGCCGCACGGTATTCGGTTAATAAGGCAATGAGTTTTTCCGTCTTGGCCTTCTTGGCGTCTATGCGAGCAACTTCGGTTTCGATGTGCTGGACGATGCGGTGTTGTTCTTGGAGGGGAGGAAAAATGAATTCCTTATTTTTTATATCATCCTGACTAATATTCGGGTCTCTTCTTGTCCCTTCTGCTCCAACCATCCAATACGGCCTAAAAAACATAATGAAGTAATGCAAGTATTCAGGAGCTGTCTTTCCATCTGGAAGAATTGCACAAATTGCCTGATTAATCGCCGCATCAAATCTAAGTAGCCCACTTTTGCCAATTGTTCCTGCACCTCCATACATGGCCACTAAAACAGAGTTCGCAGGGACTATTTTTGCTGATGACTCAGATAAAGCTTTTGGGGTTATTTTGATTTCAGAATTACATACTTCATTGTTATTCAGATCCAAAGTACGAAGCCAGGGAATATCACCATCATAATTCTCAGAATCACTCGTCTTTGGGGTACCGCCACTCGTTGTTTGATGTACCCATTTTACTTTCTTCACCTCCCAATGCGCTGGTATCTCCCCCAGCCATTCGATACCGGAATCCTTCATGGGTACATCGGCTTGGATGCCCTTGGTGACGGCTTGGTTGATGAGGGCGGTTTTTTCTTCTTCGTAGAGCTGGAGGAGGCGTTTTTTATCGGCTATCAGTTCGTCTATCTCGGCTGTTTTGCGGTCGAGGTAGGTGGCGATGGCGGTTTGTTCGGAGGGTGGGGGGATTGCAGTAAATATATTTAAAATTTGCTCCGTTGAAATGGCTTTAAACGTTGAACCCGTCCCCAGGCTATTTAATTCATCATGAAGACATATCGAATTGTAATACCAAAATTTTGGGTTCTTTGAAACCAACGCACATAGTCCACGGCCAATACAATAGTCATTATTAGCTATATTGACTGCGCCAATTGGTGCTCTGACTGAAAGTAAAATTGAATGAGTTGGGGCAATTTTTGTAGGTTTTTCACACCAACTTTGGGGTATTGGATTAATTGAACTAAAATCTGCATTACCCTGTAAAAATGGAATTCCATTTCCAGAAGAATTGCAATCATCTGAATTTGGAGATTGTCCCATAATTAAGACCGTGGAGTATTTAATTTTCTTCACCTCCCAATGGCTCGGGATTTCCCCGATCCATTCGATGCCGGAGTTTTTGTAGGCCTTGTATTTTTTCATGGCTTGCTGTTGAGATTCATCTTAGAAATTTCGATGGCACGGTGCATTTTGTCAATAAACCATTGTTTGTCGGGTAGTTCGGTAAGGTATTGGGCTACCTTGATGTTTTCTTCGCCCAGCATCAGTAATTCAATGTGTTCGGTATTGCCTTCGCTGCACAAGAGCAAGCCTATAGGATCGTTTTCGTGTGCTTGCTTATCGTATTGCTGCAAATAGCGCAAGTAGAGTTCCATTTGTGCTTTGTGCGCTGGCTTAAATTTTCCCAACTTTAAATCTATGGCTACCAATCTATTAAGTTTCCGATGATAAAAAAGCAGGTCTAAATGGTAATCAATGGCATCTATCGAGATGCGTTTTTGGCGTTCTAAAAAAGCAAAGCCGTTGCCTAATTCAAGAATAAATTGTTCTAATTGGAGGATGATGGCATTTTCCAGCTCTTTTTCTGAATGAAAATAAGGGAGGTTTAAAAAATCTAGGACATAGGTGTTTTTAAATACCATTTCAGGCATTACCGTTTCATTAGGTGTTGAAGAAAGCAAATTAACGATGTCTTTTTCGTCTTTGAGAGCTATTGCCGTACGCTCAAAAGTCATACTGTCTATTTTTTCTCTAAGTTCTCTTACCCCCCAGCGGTTGTTGATGCTCATACGGCTATAGAAAAGGCGTTTGGTGGCATTGTCAA
>DAIQNU010000225.1:0-6237 GCA_036788235.1 Cyclobacteriaceae bacterium | reverse complement strand
CAAATCAGACTTTTGTTGGGCGATGAAAATAGCCTCCGCATTGACGGTGATTTGGAAGATCTAAAAACGCCATCTGCACAGCAGTCAGGCCTTAAAATCCAAATCAATAGTACTTTGCAAGAGGGTATTTTATACAAAGTCTATCTTGATTTTGATGCAGCCATGTCGGTAGTAAAAGCCGGTAATAGCGGCCAATATATTCTGAAACCGGTTATTAGAGCTTCTGTGGAGTCTCAGGGCGGATCCATCAGAGGTACCATATCGCCTGTAGATGTTACAACGGCCATTTATGCTATTCATAACGAAGATAGTGTAGGTACCTTTGCCAATAGTGAAGGTCATTTTCTAATCCGGGCTTTGGCCACAGGTAGTTATACCTTATCAATTGTGCCTGCCGAAGGGTATTTACCCATGATTTTAGATGATGTGGAAGTAACGGATGGAGAAGTTAATAATGTAGGTCTAATAATTTTGGAACCTGCAGATGTTGTTGAAGGGGATTAATTTTTAAATAGTTGATTAAAAAGAGGTTTTCGGGTTTTCCCGGAAGCCTCTTTTGATTTCAAGCCTGATTATTATACTTTTTAGCGAAGATGCTGACTAATTCATAAAGAATTGCCTTATTTTGTCATCATACATTTTATAATAACCCAAAAACCATTCTATCGCAATGCCTTTTCAAAACATACACTGTTTTCTACATTTTCATATTGTCCATAATTGGGTATAATCATGTACTTATTTTTCTGGTAGAGTTGGATTGCTTCAGGCTGTTTTAGTCCGGTTTCAAGAATGCATTTTTTATATTTCAGCTCCGAAGCCCACTTTTCTAATTCACCAAGTATCAAGGTAGCGATACCCTTGCCCCGTTTTTCTACAGGCACAAACATTCTTTTTACTTCCATTGTGTCGCTGTCGAATTCTTTAATTGCTCCACAACCAACCGGATTATCATTTTCATAAGCTACTATGGCATGCTTTATCATATCAATTTTATTGAACTGTGCATAAAAAGAATGATCATCTCCATCTCTTATGCTTAATTCTGCATCAAGCAATTTTACAAGTTGCTGAAAATCTTTATCTCCAGAATTTGTTCTTATAATTTTTACCACTATTAATTTTTAGAAGAAGCCAAATAAGCAAAATAATCGTGTTAAATTAATACTTAAGCACATTTACCGACACTTTTCGATTAAAAATAATTGCAACCTATTTGAAATTTTATTGGTGCCGACAAAATCTTTGGTTTCAATCTTTTTCATTGATAATCGTAGAGTCAGGTTGTTGCATGATATAAACTCTAAAACTCACCTTATCAAAACTCGCATGCAATAGGCAAAATCGGAATCAAATCCTATCGCCTTTTAAGCTTTGACCAATGCTTAGTTCTTTTTAGTTTTAGCACTTATTTTATCTATTCTTCAAGCTATCACCGAACACATAAATGAAGTTTCTAATATTTTTTTTTATTCCCATACTTTCGCTGGCACAACCAAAAATAACTTTGAAATCGGATTTTGAAAATGGAAACGGCAGGCTAGTTTATCGAAACCATGATGAAAACACCATGGTTGTACGCCCGCAATTAAAAAATGGGGACAGAATTGAAATCTGGTTCAATGCCAAGGTAGCCGGCTTTAAAAAAGACACCCTTCTTACCATAAAAATTCCTTATTTATGGCCAGCTTTGGCTCCCGACCCTATTTTGGTGCGAGATGGAGAAGAATGGAAGCGCATAGCAGCCACTGATCATGGTTTTTATAAGGAGTATAGGCTTGTTCCTAAAGGTGATACAATACAAATAGCCACGGGCATTCCCTATACCTATACTCAATTGAATGAATATTTGGACAAAATACGGCAGCATGCTTTTGTGGAGACTTCAGTATTGACACAAACAGAGAAAGGGAGGGAAGTGCCGTTGGTAAAAATCACCGATCCGAAATCAAAGAAAATGAAAGGCTCGATTTTTTTTACCAGTCGACTGCATGCTTTCGAGCCACCAGCTAGCTATTTTATGGAAGGTTTGCTCACATTTATTTGTGGTGAATCTGCCGAAGCTAAATATTTGAGGAAGCATTATGTGATTTATGCAGTTCCGATGGCAGATGTAGATCAGGTGTTTGAGGGCGGTACGGGTAAAGACCAGCTACCTATGGACTTTAACAGATGCTGGCTGGAAAATCCGCCCTGGAATGCTGTTAAGGCCATTCAAAATCTGGTGGTGGAAATGGATGAGGCCAATCCACTAACATTTTTTATGGATATACATTCTCCCTATCCCATATCCCACATTTCTTCACATTATTATAATAATTATTCAGAAAATTCCGAAAAATACAACAGGGTTGAAGATTTTTTCAAATCATATTCGGCCATGGAAGGGTTTGATCTGGTGTTTGAGAAAGGCAACAAACCGGCTCCGGGTTTACGAACTATTCGCACCTATGTCGACAATGAATTATGCAAAGAAGAGAACACTCCCTGCTTTGAAAATTTGCTATTTTCTATAACTTACGAGCAAAGCTGGCAAACAAAACCGGATGGAACTGAATTTAATATAAAAGAAATCAGTAAATCGGCCAGCAATATGGGTATCAACATAGCCAGTTTCTTGCAGAAAATGGCGAAGTAATTATACCAATACATGTAAGACTTAGGGTGGGCGGGGCTGTGCGTTCACTCTTTACCGAAAATGCATTCAGGTGGTTTTGTGGTCAATTGATGGATTGATTTTCTGAAACATTACAGTTTCAGACACGATACAATTATTAAAATGCCATTAGAAATAATAATTGAGATCATTTTGCTCATGAAAAGCCATACTTTGCCCAACAATGAATTATTTAATTCGTAAAGCCTTTTTGGTTTTTATATCATTAATAAAATAAAAAAAATGGATAGCAAACACGAATATAGCCTATTTGACGATGTATGCAGCTTTGTCGATGAGGGTGCTAGTTATTTGGATCTACACCCAGGTCTTCTGGAGCAAATCAAGCAGTGCAACAGTATTTATAAGTTTAATTTTCCGATTAAAAGAGCCGATGGCAGCTACGAGGTCATTACCGGTTATCGGGTACAGCATTCGCATCACAAATTACCCGTGAAAGGTGGTATACGATACAGTGAGCTGGTCAATGAAGATGAAGTAAAAGGTTTGGCAGCGCTGATGACCTACAAATGTGCGCTCGTAGCCATACCCTATGGAGGAGCTAAAGGTGGTGTGCAGATAAATCCGCGGGATTATTCCGAAGAGCAGCTTGAAAAGATTACAAGAAGGTATACTGCGGAGTTGATCAAGAAAAATTTTATAGGCCCTGCACTGGATGTGCCTGCGCCAGATTATGGCACCGGAGCTCGTGAAATGGCCTGGATCGTAGATACTTACAGAGCTTACAACCCATCGACTATAAATGCCAGTGGTTGTGTAACCGGTAAACCTTTGCACTTGCATGGAATTGTGGGCAGAACTGAAGCTACAGGTAAAGGGGTGTTCATTGGTCTGAAAGAAGCTGTGAGTGTCACTGAGGATATGAAAGCCCTGGGACTCGAAACCGGCATTGAAAATAAAAGAGTAATTGTTCAAGGTTTGGGTAATGTGGGCTATCATACCGCCATGTTTATGCAAGAAGCAGGCGCTATTGTTACTGGTATTCTTGAGTGGAACGGTGGTATCTGGGACGAGAAAGGTATAGATGTGGTTGAGCTCAAGAAGCATCAAAATGAGTTTAAAACGCTTGAAGGCTATAAAATAGGCAAGTTTGTGAAAAACAGCAAAGAGATGCTTACCTACGATTGCGATATACTCGTACCTGCGGCCATTGAAAATCAGATAACAGAGCAAAATGCACATCAGATCAAAGCCAAAATAATTGGAGAGGCAGCCAATGGACCTGTAACTAAAGAAGCAGAGAAAATATTGTCAGAAAAAGGTGTAATGGTGATACCAGATATGTATTTAAATGCAGGAGGTGTTACAGTATCGTACTTTGAATGGTTGAAAAACCTTTCGCGTGTTTCTTTCGGCAAACTTGAAAAAAGATATGAAATGCAGAAATATGATCAACTTCTCAAAAATATTGAAACAGCTACTAATTATAGCTTTAGTTATGAAGAAAAAAAGTTGATTGCTAAGGGAGCCTCAGAGCTCGATCTTGTACTATCCGGTTTAGAAGATACAATGGTCAATGCCTACCATGGTATGAATGATCTTAAACATCAAAAGGGTATTAAGACATTGAGAACTGCTGCTTTCAGTATCGCTTTGAGTCGAATAGCTGAAAGTTATGTAAGTATGGGTATATTCCCTTGATAGCCAACGGATTAAATATTTACAGCTGGGTGATTTATCCATTCAGCTGTAAATATTTTTGATGAAATATAAATTCTATATTACCTAAACATTAATTTATTAAGTCCTTTTTTTATATTGCGAACCCTAAAATAGGAATCAACTTAAACCATTGAGAAATGGAGGATTCAGAGTTTACAAATAAAATTAGTGAAAGAGCCATAATGTTGGCTGAGTCAATTCATACTTGCCTTTGCAATATGCCCGATTTACTAGGGCTCATGGGTATATATCAACAAATAGAAGATCCTGAAACATTGTCTGATATCTACAATTACTTATTTATAAAATACGACTACATACCCTCCGAAAAGATCCCTGATGTTTTTGAATCGAGTGAATTTTTTGCCTTAGCAAGTATTGAAAAGTACATAAGAAAGCCTACAGATAAGAACAAAAAGCTAAGAGATGCCTCTTTTGCCAAAGTGAGAATTCTAAATGCAGATAAAAAAGCCAGCTGATCAAACGACTTATTTTTTTTATTCTACATTTGCTCGCTTATACATGATCCGAATTTATGCAATGGTCACAACTGCTGAACGATCAGCGAAAACCCAAATCAAAACAATACCAAAAAGATTCTAATAGAAGTTCGTTTGAACAGGATTTTGATAGGATCATTTTCTCAAATCCTTTTCGTAGCCTGCAAGACAAAACACAGGTGTTGCCACTTCCCAGGCATGATTTTGTGCATACCCGGCTCACCCATAGCCTGGAAGTATCGAGTGTAGCCCGCAGTTTAGGCAAAATTGTTGGGGCAGGTATTATAGCCAAACATCCTGAGTTGAAAGATGCGGGATTTACCGTGGAGGATTTTGGAGCCATTACGGCAGCAGCAGCACTTGCCCATGATCTCGGAAATCCCCCCTTTGGCCATGCTGGTGAAAGTGCCATTTCTGATTATTTCTACAGCGACCCCATAGCTCAAAACTTGCGCAATGAAGTTAGCGAAAAGGAGTGGAAAGACTTAATAAGTTTTGAAGGTAATGCACAAGGCTTTAGAATACTCAACAAATCTAATTATCAGGGCTTGCAGCTTACCTTTGCCACTTTGGGTGCATTTACAAAATATCCATGCGAATCTGTGTTTACGGGCAAGGATCCGAATCGGAAGAGCCAGAAAAAATACGGTTTCTACCAATGCAGTCGTGATATATTCGCCCACATGGCAGAAGCCACCGGTTTGATTTCTCTGGGTGACACTACCAATTATTGTTGGGTGCGGCATCCACTCAGTTTTTTGGTGGAAGCAGCCGATGATATTTGCTATGGAATAATAGATTTGGAAGATGGTACTAATCTCGGACTTGTACCCTTCGAAGAAACCAAAACCTTGTTAGCTGGAATTATCGGAGAAAAGTATAATGAGGCGAAGCTAAACGTCATTCAGTTGCAACGTGAAAAAACAGGACAGCTCAGAGCTTTGGCCATAGGAACCCTTATTCAGCAATGTGCCGAAAAATTTCTGTCAAATGAAGACGAGATATTAAAGGGGACTTTTGATGCATCGCTAACGAATAGCATTCCCGCTGCTCCATGGCTCAATAAAATCATCGATTTGTCAGTGGTACATATTTACCAATCTAAACCTGTATTGCAGCGCGAAATTGCTGGCTTTACGGTTCTTAATGGCTTGCTCGAAGCTTTTATGCCAGCAGTAATAAGGTTGTCTAATCGTCAGAAAAAAGTTTCATGGCGCGACAGAACTTTAATGAAGTTAATGCCACTTGATACTCAAGCCGTTTTAGCAAATAAAGAAGTTGAGCCTTACCCGGCTACACGCGAATGTTTAGACTTTATAGCAAGTCTTACCGATACACATGCATTGGAGCTGTACCGGAATATTAAAGGCATCTCTCTTCCGGGGGTTTAGAATTATG
>DAIQNU010000224.1:0-6298 GCA_036788235.1 Cyclobacteriaceae bacterium | reverse complement strand
CTTTACGACGAAGTGCCGGTACAATTTCAGATGCGGGATTTTAGCATGAAATGCACCCTTAGTCCATTTCAGCAACAAGCATTAACCTATAAACTTCGTCCCCTACAACGTGGCGAATATCACTTTGGCAATACAAACATTTTTGTGGAAAGCAGACTTGGCCTCATCAGAAGACGCTTTAAAATGGATGAGCAGCAAATGGTGAAGGTGTATCCATCTTTCGTTCGATTACAGCAATATGAATTGCTGGCAATAAGCAACCGGCTCCATATGCAGGGCATAAAACGCATCAGAAAGCTGGGACATAATATGGAGTTTGAGCAAATCAAAGATTATGTAGCCGGTGATGATATGCGCACCATTAATTGGAAGGCCTCTGCCAGGAAGCATCATTTAATGGTAAATACTTATCAGGATGAAAAATCTCAGCCCGTCTATGCGGTGATTGATACGGGAAGAGCCATGAAAATGCCTTTTGATGGAATGACGCTCCTCGATTATGCCATAAATGCTGCTCTGGTATTCAGTCATGTTGCTATTCGAAAGGATGATAAAGCTGGTGTCGTTAGCTTTGCCGGTAAGTTCAAAGGCTTTTTACAGGCCGGTCGACTTGCCCGCCAAATGGAATCCATTATGGAATACCTCTACCGGATAGATACCGGTTTTGATGAATCAGATTTCGAATCATTATATATTAATTTATCAAAACGCCTCAATCAACGTTCTTTGCTCTTATTGTTTACCAATTTTGAATCGGTTCACGGGCTCCACCGTCAGCTTAGCTATTTGCGGAGCTTGAATAAACGGAATGTCCTAGTAGTAATATTTTTTGAGAACCCAGGTATAGAAACCATGGCAAAGGAAGATCCGGACGATCTTAGGGGGGTGTATCACCAAGTAATCGCCGGGCAATATTTACGTGAAAAGAGGCAGATAGCGCATATTCTCAGAAAACATGGGATACAAAGCATATTGACCAAGCCCGAAAACTTAAATGTAAGCGTAATAAACAAATATTTGGAGTTGAAATCGCGACATATTATGTAAAGTGTTATTGATAAAATTCTCTTTAATCGTTGCTAAATATAAAGCTCACGATCGGATTTTTACAATTGAGTATTCAGCGTTTTGCTTCATTATTGGCAATAAAAAAACCAACTTTAAAGGATTAAAACCCTACTAAAGCTGGCTCAATTATGTTTCCTATATAGATTTATCGCTTAAACCCTGCTAAACCCTACGGCCACTGATAAGTCTAAATAATACAGCTATTACGGCAATAACCAATAATATGTGTATAAAGTGACCTACACTATAAACGAAAAAACCTAATAGCCATCCTATTACAAGTATGACTGCGATTAAATAAAGAAGAGAGCTCATAATACTATTTATTTGGTTTCGCCGTTACTATTGAAATTATAGTGCCACGGATTAAATGGCTGATTTACAGTAGATTTAACTAAAAAGCGAGATCTTTACTGTAGATAAACATCTACACTTTATCCTCAAATTGTAGATCAATTGCCTTTTTGACCTGCTATGTTTGAGGATAATACGCTACAAACCATTAGATACTGAATAATTGGCTTATCATACTTATGAGATAAAATGAGTAATAATAGCCTTCTCGCCGTAAATCTGCTTCCTATAAATTGAACTGATTGTTCAGTATTAGTTTAACTAAGTTCTTGGCCAACCTTTATTAAAAGTTCTTTGGTAGCTCTTATTCCAGCTTCATCATCGCCGGGACCTTCAAACTCAATTCCAACATACCCTTTATAGCCAGCATTTTTTACAATTTGCATTATGCGTGGGTAATCACTTTTAGTCTCGAATCCATTTTCATCAAATTCATGAGATTTAGCGCTTACACCTTTGGCATAAGGCATAAGCTCAGCAATGCCTTGATATCGATCATATTCTTCAAGGCAAACAGTATTTCGCCAACCCTCTGGAGTTTCTGATTCCGGCTTAGTTCGGTTGATACAGAAATTCCCAAAATCGGGTAGTGTACCACAATTCTCCATATTTACACCTTCCATTACCGAAGCCAACCAAGCACCATTTGAGGAAAAACCACCGTGATTTTCAACGATTACACCAATATCATAAGGCTTGGCAAATTCACACAAACGTGACAAACCATCGATGGCAGCAATCCGGGCATCTTCGGCGTTTTTGTCTTCGGTGTAGGCATTTACTCTGATCGAATGGCAGCCTAAAAATTTCGCTGCTTCCACCCATTTATAATGATTCTCCACAGCCTGATGTCTTTCTTTTTCATTTGCCACGGCCAAATAGCCTTCATTGTCAATCATGATCAGCACATTTTCTACACCCAAATCATCTGTACGCTGCTTGAGCTCAGCCAGATAGGCCTGATCATTGGCTTTATCAGCAAAAAACTGATTGACATATTCTACGGCATCAATACCAAAATCATTTTTACTTTTGGCAGGGAATTCTAAGTTGGTGAGTTTGCCACCTAAAAGTTGACGGTTTAAGGACCATTGCGCTAGTGATATTTTAAAAAAGAGGTCTTTGCTTTCTGGGGAGGCCGACAACGAATTTTCTTCCGTGGTTGACTTTTTTGAACCGCAAGATTGAAGAAAAAATGGCACGACTCCTACTGCGGAGATACCTGCTGTATTTCGTAAAAATGAACGTCTGCTTTGCTTCATGATGGTTTTTTTAGATTAAGAGTAAACAAAAGCCCCAAATTAAGCTTTTTGAGTGAGTTTAATTCATAGTTGTTGGCAAAAAAACTTTGTATTTATTTATGTATAATTGCCAGTTAAAGATTTTGTAGTAATTCGTGAATATGCAACTTTTAGAAGTTTCAGATAAGAAAAGTGCACAAGAGTTTATTATGCTACCTGTGCGATTGTATAAAAACGAACCAACCTGGATTCGTCCTTTAGACAAAGATGTGGATCAATTATTTGATCGTAAGCACAACAAGTATTTCAGGCAAGGTGATGTCATTCGTTGGATACTCAAAGATGAAAATGGCTCGATCATAGGCCGGGTTGCCGCTTTTTTCAATGAAAAATTAAAGTCACTTGGCAACGACCAACCTACAGGTGGAATGGGTTTTTTTGAATGTATTGATGATGAGAAAGCTGCCTATATGCTATTCGATGCTTGTAAGTCATGGCTTGAAAGCAAAGGCTTAGAAGCAATGGACGGCCCTATAAATATTGGTGAAAGAGATAAATGGTGGGGTCTTCTGGTAGACGGATTCGATAAGGAGCCCAACTACAATTGTAATTATCATTTTCCATATTATCGAAAATTTTTTGAAGGCTATGGTTTTCAAACATATTTCGAGCAATATACTTTCGGTAGAGTCATTATGGGTGAGGTAGCACCGCGTTTGCATGAAAAGGCCATGCGGATCAAAGCCATTCCGCAGTATACATTCAGACATATGGAAATGGATAAACTTGATGAGTATACAGAATACTTTAGGATTGTTTACAATAAAGGCTGGGCGCGGCATGCAGGTGTGGCGCAAATGACACCCACCATGGCCAAACACCTGATGAAACAAATGAAGCCAGTGATGGATCCGAAGATAATGTGGTTTGGCTTTTATAATGATGAGCCGGTCGCCTTTTTTCTCATGCTTCCGGAGTTAAACCAGATCTTTAAGTATCTTGATGGTAAACTTGATTGGCTTGGAAAGGCTAAGTTTATGTATCATAAATGGCGTAAAACATGCCGAAAAGTGCTTGGACTCGTTTTTGGAATTGTACCTGAGCATCAAGGAAAAGGTCTTGAGGGGGGTCTGATTTATGCTTATAAAGAGCAAATCCAGGGGAGCTACCGTCGCTACGATTATATGGAAATGAACTGGGTAGGTGATTTTAACCCAAGTATGACCCACGTATTGGAGCAGGTAGGTGCCAGCATTGTAAAAACTCATATAACATTTCGCAAACTGTTTGATGAAACCAAGCCCTTTAAGCGACATCCGATTCTAAAAAAATAGTGTCTATAAAAGCCTGGATGGTTTGCTGCGATAAATTATGATGATTACCCTCTGATTAAGTTGTACATCTAAAGCTAAGTTGATTTCGTTAGTCTATTGTATTACTGATTTCACCTATCCTAAACTATAACCGGCATGGACAAAGTAGAAATAGTGAAATTGACAAGCCATGATCTTGATGCCTTTATTGATTTAGTTAAAGTTTTTGAAGATGTTTTCGAAATGCAAAACTTTGTTATGCCTTCAAGAGAGCATTTGCAAAAATTATTATCGAAGCCTGATTTTTTTGTTTTCGTTGCTTTAAAAGATCGAGAGGTTGTTGGTGGGCTCACCACTTACACGCTGCATCAATACTACGCCACCACTCCGCTTTTATATATTTATGATTTGGCGGTTAAGACTGATTTTCAAAGGCAAGGAATTGGCAAAAAGCTCATTGCCACTGTGTTGTCTTTCGGTAAAAGTATCGGAATGGAAGAAGTGTTTGTGCAGGCAGATAAAGTGGATGATTATGCATTGGATTTTTACAGAAGCACAGGTGCTATTGAAGAAGACGTATCACATTTTTATTATCCATTGCTAAAAAACAATTAAGTTTTACGTACCCGGAGCAAGCCTTGAATCTACCTATCGGTAGACAGGTCTACTTGTCGGTAGACAGGTCTACCTGTAGAAAAGCAGGTTCCTACCTTTCGGTGATATTGGCTACAATTTGATTACCTTGACTCCTATCTTATCATTAGTTTACCGTGTAAACTCCAAGTGAGAATTCCACAAACTTGTTTCAGAACCTTAAAATTAATATTTTTGTTGTCTAATTAGATAACATATTTTGCCAACTTTGAAGATTATTGATTCGATTAAGATTGATGTCTATTCACGCGAACATCCACCCCCTCACTTTCATGCCATCTATGCTGAATATGAGGAGTTAATTGAAATTAAAACTTTGTCCACGTATGCTGGTAATTTGCCAAAAGCACAACGTAATAAAGTGATTGAATGTGCAAGTAGGAAGCAGGAATATCTTATGCAGAATTTTCAACGATTGAATCCAAGGCTATGAGAAAGAAAATGAGCATTCCAAGAATCATAAAAATCCTTAAGATTGACGGATTAATTATCAAATGCATGTTTAATAATGGTGAAAGTAGAATACTTGACTTTGAAAAGTTGTTTAAACAATGGGGAATTGCTGAAAATGATATTGAGTATCCACTTCTAACGCTTGAGGAGTTTAAAAAAGTTCAACTCAGGAACTATACCTTGTCATGGCCTAATATACACATTACTCTCCTTTCAGAAGATGGAGATGAGGAACTTCATCCTTATGAATTGAGCCCCGATGAACTTTACAGACAAAGTGAACCTGCCGAACCCACTAACTCGGAGAAATTTGGAAGTCTAATTAAATCTGCAAGAATTAAAGCTGGGTTAACCCAAGAACAATTGGCTCAAAGAAGTGGGACCACCAGATTTTACATCTCAAGGCTGGAGAACAACAGAACCGATGTGGAACTTTCAACTTTTCGAAAAATTGTAGAAGCAGGTCTTGGTAAACATTTCAAACTAATAATAGAATAGCCACCTGCCATCCAACAAAACCTAATGACTTATGCTAAGAATGCAAGTTATTGGAATTCATGTTGAATATAAAAGCTGGTGGATAGATTAGCAACGCCTCACTTCCAGCTATTGTTGTATTTGGTTTTACTTGTGAATTCAGGAAATGTCGTTTGTTTAATATTCTTCGGGCTATATTTTATATTAAAAAATTGATTTGGACGATTTTAAATGAAAAAAGCACCCTGAAAAGGTGCTTTTCCCGTACCCGGAGCGGGACTTGAATCTATCTGCCGATAGGCAGGCCCGCACACCTTTCTAGATGAGCTCTTACTATAAAGTATTAAATTTTTGTGTAATGACTTTTCTAACAAGGGAAATGACTGCCAATATAAAAGAAAAAAGCATCCTTGTGAGATGCTTTTTTCGTACCCGGAGCGGGACTTGAACCCGCACGGCCTCAACAGCCACAGGATTTTAAGTCCTGCGTGTCTACCAGTTCCACCATCCGGGCGTCAGCTAAATTGTAGCTGTGATCCGAAGATCAATTACCCTATGTAGGATACTTTGTTAAAATCCCATTTGTACTATTTAACCTCTCAGAACCCGTTATCGATTTTAATAAAATCTACTACAGTCAATATAATGGAGGGTAAAAAAATTGGGCATAAAAAAAGAGCGAAAGACGGGATTCGAACCCGCGACCCCGACCTTGGCAAGGTCGTGCTCTACCAACTG
>DAIQNU010000223.1:0-6308 GCA_036788235.1 Cyclobacteriaceae bacterium | reverse complement strand
CGAACGACCCATTCGCTTTGTGAGCCAGTAACGTGAAACAAACCTACCAACAGCCAATTGTAAAGAGGAGGCTTGTTAAAATAAAGTGTTTCGTTGAGCGTAGGTACAATATAATTGCCAGAGCTCATCATTTCCAGTGCTACCTCAGCGCGTCTGGGTTCTTCAAAACTTAGTGGGATAACATTCAGGTGAGAAAAAAGTGATAAAATATATAAGGCTAAAAATACAAGTATAAATGTACTTTCTGTTCTTTTCAGTTTTAGTTCATTACTGGTATTCATTTGGCATGTGGTTGAAAAAATGCAATACTATAGGGTTATTACTTAAAAAAAGAGCCTAATTCCCATTAGGTTTTTGGAATATTAAACTTCCAAAGCTATCAAAAAAATTTAATATCATCCATTTAGCTATGCTTAGCTTATGATTTTTTTCTAGATCAGAATGCCGATTGTTATCATTGCATATTCAATGGAAATATTTCTTTTAAATTATTGGGCCTTCAACTGACGCGGAATGTCTATCATTCAATTCATTGTTCTGTAAGACCTTTGTTAAAAATTTAATCTACGAAAAGCGCACCTAAAGCTTTTTGTAATTCAACACCCTTTAAATCTTTGGCTATTATTACACCATCTTGGTTGATAAGATAGTTATTTGGGATGCCAGTAATCAAATAGGTGTATTTAGTAATATGCATGGTTTCATCTCTAACAGATGGCCAACTTATATTGTCCTTCTCCATTGCTTTTAGCCATTGTTTTTCCCTTCTATCCTGGCTTATTGAAAAGATTTCAAATCCTTTGCTTTTGTATTTATTATAGAGCTCTACATAATTTTTGTGTTCTTTGCGACACGGCCCACAACCAGAGGCCCAAAAGTCAAGCAGAACAACTTTGCCCTTCAAAGAGCTTAAGGATATTTCTGTCCCTGTTGAGTCTGGCAGCGAGAACTCATAAGGGAAATCTCCTACCTTTAATTTCTGGTTAACTGCGATATTTTCAATGTAGTTTTTTATTTGCGCGCCATGGGTGTTGTACTTTAAACTGTCGCTCAATCGGTTGTAAAAGTCTATTGCATGTGATTTAGGAACCATTTCAGGGATCCATTTTACAAACCAAGAATAATCATACACAGAGACGAAAGAATTTGGATGAAGATAAGAATGATCCAGACGAAACTTATTTAGTAAGTAAATCTTTGAAATAGATTTCAGTTGCTTAAGTTCCTCTTTGGCTGCCAGAGATGAGAGGTGGGATAGTGATTCAATTTTTCTGTCATGATCATTCAACAATTCTCTCACATAGGTTTTGCTCTTTTCATTTTGATCCTGCCGGTAGTATCCGGTTACTTTCGAATACTCAAAGTTTCCCTTTTCACCAGAAAGCGTCATATTTTTATTATCAACCCAGATAAAAATAGATTCTAACGATCGAGGGTCAAAGTCTTCAGTTATCTCAGGACGGATTCGAATGGAAAGCAAACTTGGCTCAAACAATTCTTTTTCAATCCTGAAGCTGCCATCAACCATATATAGCATTTCTTCATTTTCCATATCTACCTCATGATTAGGCATTACAAAATTTAGGATCAGCATAACTTTACCTTCATAACCTTTTACAATTCCGTCTAATTCCAATTTTTTTTGGGCACTTGCCATAGTGCCGGAAATGAGTAAGAAAATTATAAGTAGTTTTTTCATTGTATTCAGTTTATTTTATGCCGACATTCATAAAGATCATTTATTCATTATGGAAACTTTGAAACCATAAGTGATCATTCATTTTTGCTGAAAATCTCCTCAATCCTTTTTTCCAGAGATTGACCACGCAAATCCTTTTCGATGATAATGCCATCAGGGTCAATTAAATAGTTGTTGGGCACATAATAGACCCCATATGTCAGGGCTACTTCGCTGTTAAAGCCTTGTAAGTCCGATACATTTGGCCAAATGATTTGATCTTTTTCTATGGCTTTGAGCCAGTTATTCCGGTTTTTATCCAGGGATACTGCGTAGATCTCAAAACCTTGATCTTTGTACTTATTGTAAAGTTCAAGCAGTTTGGGGTGTTCCATTCGGCAAGGGCCACAGCCAGAAGCCCAAAAATCTAAGAGCACATACTTACCTTTAAAATCAGATAGGCTTAAGGGCATATTGTGAGAGTTAGGTAAATTGATATCCACATAGGTATCGCCCGTTTTGAATGATCTATTCAATTTCAAAAAATTATCAATTGCAAGCCCGTATTTTGTTGATTTTATTTCGGGTGATAAGTTTTCATATAGTGACTGAGCCTGATCTTTATCTATTGACTTCATGAGGTAGCTAAGTTCCACGGCACTAATGAGATAACCAGGATTATCCTTGATAAACTGATTGGAAATATCATTGGACTCTTGTCTCAAAGAAGCTTGAATTTGCATTGCCTTTGCCTTTAATGTACTGTCGGCAAACAAATCTCCTTTTTGAAATTCATTAACCAAGCTATCTCTGCGTACGTCAATAGTCTTTTTAAGATCGGTAAGTTTATCCTGTTGCTTTTGGGTTTTCGAGCCTTCAACCTTGGCATATCGAAACTCACCATACTTACCTTCTAGCGTTATCTTTCCGGGTTCTAGCCACAGGAATTTGTATTGGCGTGAAGCGGGGTCTCTACTAAATCTAGTGGTGATTGCATAGTTTGAGGGTTCATCTACCTCACCGCTAAAGCTAAAGCGATTGTTGAATACTTGAACCGAATCTGCTATAGATTCAAGTTCATTGTTTCTTAAGTCCAGCCAAGTGCTGTCAGCAAATCCTTCTGTTTTGCCTTCTATTACAAATTCTTTTTGACTGTAAGCATTACAGGCGCATACATTAATCAGAATAATCAAAATTATAACTCTCATGGCAGATATTTTTATAGGTAAATTCTTTGGCTAATTTATAAACTAAATAAATAGTTACAAAACTATAAGCATAATAATTTAGTAACCGATCCTAATTCGAATTTATTATACTTTAATAAAAACTTTAATTATGCAAGCTGGGAAGCCGAATACAATGGTTGCACTACTTGCTTCTGTTAGTGTCAATTAAATTTTTAGTTTTTATAATAATGACATCATATTCATAATCTTCACCAAGTTCTTTATTGGTGTCTTCTCTTTTAATAACATAAATCGAAGTTATATTATCTGGATCAAGGTTGTCAATGGGAGATTCTGTGTTATTGTCTGGATAGTGCTTAACATCATCAATAATGAAGACCGCATCCTTACCTCCTATTTCGGTGGTTTCAGCTTCACCACCAATGATATTTTTTACGTTCGACCGGATCTTCACTCCAGATTCGGGCTTATCCCGATTTTCTTCTCTCGATTCTGATCCTGGTTTTTTCAAAGTGATTTCTATGACTCCATCGCGCCCTGATTCTCCATACTTCTCTGTGGCAGTGGCATCTTTAAGCACGTTTATTGATTCAATGGCGTTCGCATCAATATCTTTGAGCGAAAAATCCAGGCTTTTGGATTTTTTTAGTTCCCTGCCGTCAACAATGATTAAAGGCGTACCATCTTGCCCTATTTCATATGGATTATGTCTGTAATTATCAGTGATTCCTACTTTTAACTGATGGTTTCTATTTCGCTTTGCAATGGCTTGACTTTGCTTATGATAATCGATTTTTTCCCCTGAAAAATTTCTAGTATAAATGACAAAAGCGCCTTCCGCAGCTCTTGATCCAAATAATGATTTGGCACCAGGGCTCGGAAAAAATATTACCGAATCTGACTGGTGCATAGAAAGTTCTGTGTCTAGTTCACTCAATGGAACTTCCTTTTGATCGATGATAATTAATGGACTACCAAACTTTTTGCGTATGTCCTTTTCAGTAATTTGGGTATTTTGATCTGGCACCTCAAAGCGTGGTTTTTCTGCAAATATTTTTTCAATACTGTCTTTAATAATTGCAGGTTGCTGATTTTGAGGGATATCTGTGGCTAATGTCATTTTCGGTTCAGCAAACTGATCTATTTCAGGTTTGGCTGGTTCAGGTTTTACTTTTGGTTCTGAGCTATTATTTTCAATATCTTCGACAATGTCTGGCGAATCTTCCTGAAATCGGCCTTCTAAAAGCATATGAGAAGAAAATAGCGTAAGGAGAAAAAGGCCGATTACTAGCACAGGAACCACCAAGGGATTTTTGGAATTAGATATGTTTTTCTTTTCCAATATTCTTTTTACCCGGTGCACAAAGGCTGATTTATTGCCTGTTAGCAATGATGCCGGGCTATTTATTGTCAGATTTTGCCACTGTAATTGAGTCAATGCTTTGGCCAATTGGATGGGTTTGCTGCCATATTCCAGAGATTCATCATCACATAAGTGTTCACGTTCTTCATGGATTATTCGCAACAAGTACCAAGTAAGTGGATGATAGAAAATAAGCACTTTCAAAGTAGCCACTAAAAGATTGATTACGTAATCGTGGCGGCGTATATGAATTAATTCATGTAAAAAAATAGATTCGATCTGGGCGGCTGGCATACCCGTGAGCATGCCAAGTGGTATAATTATTACAGGTCTTAAATAACCAGCCGTCATCGGGATATAGATATGGGCAGATTCAAGCAGTTGTACCTGTCTGCTTAATTTCATTCGTTGGGCAGCCTGATCGATAAAAGTTTGCCAATTACCCAATACCTGAGTTCCTTTTTTCCGAATTTGCATAAGCTGGCTGTAGCCATAGATAGTTCTGAAGCTTAAAGTTAAAACCCCCAGAATCCATACTATACCCGGTAGCCAACTGAATTGTGCTATCCATTGACCAATAGAGAAGTTGGCATTATGGGGTGCAAAAACCATCGAAATGCTGCTCGAAGTTTCATTACTTGTATCGAATGAAATCTGATTTACATGGTATAAAGGAGCTTGCTGAAAAGCATAAAAGATGGAAACCGCAAACAATAGGAACAATAACACAAAACTTGATAACGCAATTGAATAGGCTTTTTTAGGGTTTTGTGATTTCATTCGGAAAAGCAAAGTAAAAACTAAAATGCCCGGAATGATGCTAATCAGCAAATGGTAAAACACAGCCTGGCCAATAATTGCCAAGGCGTATTTAATTGTGTATATGAATAGTTCAGTCATAACCCTGACCCTCCTTTTTCTCGATCCATTTTTTCAAAGATTCCAATTCATCAGCGCTTACTTTTGATTTTCCTAAAGCGTGCATGGCTAATTCCAAAGCAGAGCCGCCAAATGTTGTTTGTAGAAATTTGTTGAATAGTTGATCCCGCGTTTCCTTTTCGTTAATCAGACTTTTGTAGGTCTGCGTTTTTTCGGTTTCGTCTTTTTCCAACATTTTTTTCTCTACCATACGTTGCATTTGCTTGAGCGTAGTTGTGTAGCCAACATTCTTGGTATGGCTTAGCAGTTCATGCACAGTTCGCACCGTGACAGGCTGATGTTGCCATACTATTTGCAAAATTTCTAATTCGGCTTCGGATGGTTTCATAAGATTGCTTTTAATATTCATGACAAACATACAACGACAGATGTCGTAATACAAGAAAATTAACGACAATTGTCGTAAATATTTTTTTTGCCTTTATATTCCGTTATTTGAATCTTTAATATTCATTTGGAAAATCATTTGATATCCAAATCTCAAAGACATGGCTAGAAAAGTAAAATGGGGAATATTGGGTGTGGCGCACATCGCCACCGCTAATGTGATACCAGGCATGATGAACGATCCTTTTTGTGAAATTTATGGAATAGCATCCCGAAGTATCGAAAAGGCTAAATCTGCCGCATCGAAGTTCAATATTCCCAAATTTTATGGCAGTTACGAAGCCCTTATCAGCGATCCGGATATAGAGGCGGTTTATATTCCTTTGCCCAACCATTTACATGTAACATACACGGAAGCTTGCATCAAGGCGGGAAAGCATGTTTTATGCGAGAAACCATTTTCGCTACAAGCGCATGAAATATTGCCCTTGATAAAAATGCGCGATGCCGCGAAGGTGAAAGTAGGCGAGGCTTTTATGGTGCATGCCGCACCGCAGTGGATTAAGGCTATGGATATTATAGCAAGCAAAGAATTGGGAACGGTGTCGAGTATTATGGGTTTTTTCTCATATTCTGCTTTGCCTGATGACAATTACCGGAACAATCCGGAATTTGGGGGAGGTGCCTTGCTGGACATTGGTTGCTATCCCATTCATACATCAAGGTGGGCATTTGGAGAAGAACCCACCAAGGTAACAGCAATTCAGAGTAAAAGGCATAACTATAAGTCAAGTTGCGCATTAGACATAAG
>DAIQNU010000222.1:0-6342 GCA_036788235.1 Cyclobacteriaceae bacterium | reverse complement strand
ACTCCTTCGGCGACGCCACCGGCCTGGCTATGGGAAAAGTACCCCGAAATTGCGAATGTTCGTGATAATGGCTTTGTAGAAATACATGGTGCGCGCCGCAATACCAATTACACCAATGAATTATGGCGAAAAAAAGCAACCGGTATTGCTGAGAAAATGGCAGTTGAATTTGGCAACAAGCCTGGGGTAATTGGCTGGCAAATCGACAATGAACTGGGTTTGCATACTGATTATTCTGAACATACACGTAAGAGATGGATCGAATATTTGCGTACCAAATATGGCAGCATCGAAAATCTCAATCAGTTATGGGCAACAGACTTATGGAGTCAGACCTATCAACGCTTTGAACAAATACCCATGCCGGTGAGCCAAATTTGGCATCACAATTCACTGCGCTTCGAATGGTCGCGATTTACCAGTTTGATGGCCACAGAATTTATGAACCTGCAAGTAGCAGCCATAAAAAAACATTCAGCCCTGCCCATTACGCACGACACCATGCCGGGGCAATCGCTTGACTACGAAAAACTTATGGCCAAAGCAGATTACATGTCGGTTAACAACTACCATAGTTTTGAGGCTTACGATCGTATCATCAGTAATTATGACCGCATGCGTGGCTACAAAAAAGGCATGCATTGGTTGTTTGAAACCGCACCCAACTACTCTGGAGGTGGATCCGAAGGGCAAACTTGGTTTTTGCATCAGCCAGATGGTAGTCTGCATGCCGCATTGTGGATCAACTTTGCATTGGGAGGTCAAGGTGCCATGTACTGGCTGTGGCGGCAACAACGTGCCGGCCAAGAAATGGTGCATGGATCCATCATTAATGCCTGGGGCAAGCCTGCTGCCAATTTCGATGATATAAAAAAACTGGGCGAGGATCTTGGCAAAACGAGCGATTTTTTAATGTCGACCCCTGTAGCTAAGGCCAAAATGGCCATCGTATATAGCCATGAAGCAGATATGGGACTACGCATAGAGCAATATGTAAATGGATTGAGGTACTATACCGACTGGACCTATAGATTTTATTTACCCTTTCATGATGCAGGTTTACACAGAGATGTAATAGCTCCAGGGCAAAATTATGATGACTACAAAGTAATTTTTGCGCCTTTATGGCCCTATATTTCCGATGATCAACGATCTCGATTGAAGAATTGGGTAGCCCTGGGCGGCACCCTTATACTTGGCCCCATGAGTGGCTACCGTACCAATGAGTGGGCATTCTTTACCGATTATGCATTGGGCGATTTAGAAGAATGGTCGGGCATTGAAGTAGATTCGAGAATTCCTATTGGCCTTTCGAGACGTTCAGAAGAAATACCTTTGTTTTTGCAATGGAACATAGACTCAATGGAAAAAGCGGAGGCTTCGTTATGGTCTGATGCCCTATCGGGAAAAGGAAAAATTCTGGCTAGTTATGAAAATGGCATGCACAATGGCAAAGCAGCCATTATGGAAAACAATTACAAAAAAGGCAAACTTGTGGTTTTGGGTACCGATCCTGGCCGTGCAGCCATTACCAAATTGTTGCTTCACTATGCAGAACAACATGAAATAAAACCAACCTATACAGGAGATAAAAACGTACTGGTAGTACCAAGAGAAAACCAAAAACAAAGGGGTACTATCGTAGTCAACCATTCGAATGAAGTTAAAAATATTAGCATAGAAAAAGTAGGTGTTGACTTACTCAATGGTGAAAAAACAAGCCAAAAACTAAATCTGAATCCCTATGAAGTAAAGGTAATCAGGCATTGACTTTGAGGGATTTTGATGTATATTTAATCGTTTTAGCAAAGTAAATTGAAAGATTTTTATTTTTTTACTGCTAATTAAATTAACTATTCCAACAAAATCCCAATACAATGAAAAGTTTAAAAAACACATGCCTGGTAATTGCTATCGGTTGCTCCATACTTTTAGCTATGCCAGGAAATTCTATAGCTCAAAAAGACTATAAACCTTCACCTGAAAACCTAAAAAACCGTGAGTGGTTTCAGGATGCCAAATATGGACTGTTTATACATTGGGGAGTATATAGTATAATGGCCGGTGCTGGTGACAAGGGCATTGCTGAATGGGTCATGAATCAGAAAAAAATCCCCATAAGTGCCTATGAAAAACTACCTGGCTATTTCAATCCTACCGCTTTTGACGCCGATGAATGGGTGGCTATGGTCAAGAAAGCTGGCATGAAATACATAACCATTACCAGCAAGCATCATGATGGATTTGCCATGTACGATTCGAAAGTATCAGACTACAACATCGTAAACAGTACACCTTATAAAAAAGACATTTTGCGCCAGTTGAAAGAAGCTTGCGATAAAGAAGGCATTAAGCTTTTTTTCTATTACTCGCAGCTCGACTGGCATCATGAAGATTATTTTCCACGTGGCAGCACTGGCCAAGGTTATACAGGCCGACCTGAAAAAGGTGACTGGAATAAATACATCGATTACATGAATGCACAACTCACGGAACTGCTGACCAATTATGGTGATATAGGTGGAATCTGGTTTGATGGCATGTGGGATAGACCCGATGCCAATTGGCGATTGGAAGAGACTTATGCGCTCATACATAAGTTACAACCAGCTGCTTTGGTTGGCAGCAATCATCACAAAGCCCCATTTCCAGGCGAAGATTTTCAAATGTTTGAGCGCGATCTGCCAGGACAAAACACCATGGGTTATAGTCAAACTGATGTAATTTCAGCATTGCCACTTGAGATGTGTGAAACCATGAATGGATCATGGGGATACAATTTAATTGATCGTAATTTTAAATCCTCAAAGCAACTCATTCAAACTATGGTGCGGGCGGCAGGAGCAAATGCAAATTTACTACTCAATACAGGCCCACAGCCCGACGGTAAAATTCAGAAAGAAAATATAGATACGCTTATGGTAGTGGCTTCGTGGCTAGAGCAAAATGGCGAGACGATCTACAATACACGCAAAGGCCCGATAGAACCTCGTCAATGGGGCGTAACTACCGCCAAAGGAAACAAAGTATATGTACACATACTCGATTGGGAAGATGAAACCCTGATACTCCCATCATTAGATAAAAAGGTAAAACGTGCAACCTTATTTTCTGACGGCTCCAAGATTACATTTTCTGAGAATAAACTGGGACTTTTATTGAATGTACCTGCCAATAAAAGACAAGACATTGACACCATTGTAGTGCTGGATTTCTAGAAAATCATTTTTGCATTAAAACACTTTTTAGTAAGTACCAATCAAATTAATTAAAAGTTTTGGTTGGTACTTTTTTATTCTCAATTTTCCAACTCACTTCTATTTACTATTTCATTGTATCAAAAATAGTTCAACTATGTCCTTTATTTTTAAAATAAATATTAGGTTTTCCTCAGTACGTTAAATAGATAGCTTATATCCATAAAAACCAATTGTTTTTTCTTGGAAAATAAGTAATACTTCAAAAGATTTAATTGAAAAAAAATTCCTTCGTATTAACGCAATAAAAAAGTAATTAATTTTCAATTAGAAAATGCATTATTTAGTAACAATCCCCGTATCCATACTTTATTAGGCATGAAAAATGCTGAATTAATATCTTAATATTTCATTCAAACATTTAATATTAATCATATGAAAAAATCAATTTTGTTAGGAGTAATCCTGTTAATGATAATGACTTCATGTGTTGTGGTCAATCAAGGAGAAATAGGTATTAAAAGAAGGTTTGGTAAAATTGCGCCACACTCTCTTTCGGCTGGATTATATGGATTCAATCCATTTACATCAATAATTATTGTTACACCCATTCGTACTGTAAACATTGAAGTTTCAACTGCATTACCCAGTAAGGAGGGGCTAACCATTCGGACTGAAATATCAATATTGTATAGTGTAAGACCCGAAGCTGTTCCAAAGATTATAGAAGAAATTGGAACTGATTTTGAACGTACGGTTATCATTCCTGTATTTAGGTCAGCATCCGCAGACGTTTCTGCAAATTTTATGGCCAAAGACATGCACTCAGGCCGACGGTACGAAATTGAAGAGCGTATCAAAATCAGAATGGATGAGGTACTATCAGATAGGGGCTTTGTTATTGAGCAGGTATTGCTAAAGAGTATAGAATTACCTGCTGAACTTTCAAGAGCAATTGAGCGGAAGCTTAGGGCAGAACAAGAATCTCAGGAGATGGAGTTTATATTGCAAAGGGAAAGCCAAGAAGCTGATAGAAGACGTATCGAAGCCGAAGGTACTCGCGATGCACAAAAAATACTCTCTGAGGGATTGAACCGCGAAATAATAGAACTTAGAAGCATTGAGGCTTTTAGGGAGTTATCAAAATCACCGAATTCTAAAATAATCATTGTAGATGGCAGTACTCCATTTTTGATAAATTCAAATGAGAAATAGAACGATTTGAATGGATAGGAGAAAATCAAAGCCGGGTTCAAAGTGACCCGGCTTTTTTATGCCTGTAACAGTTTGAAGAATTATTTACTGATTTTTAGCTCAGAGATTTTCGTTGAATTGTATAAAGTATTACTTCTTTGACCCTACCACGAAGACCAATTGAGCCCAACTTTACTAAATTATACCCATCGCTTAATTGCAATTGATCGATAAGATCGCCACTTACCAATAAATTAACTTTATGCACATGACAAAGGCCTTCTATTCGACTGGTAGTGTTCAAAACATCTCCGGTAAAAATGATCTCCTTTTTCAAAGTACCCACTACTCCAGTAGATACTTTTCCATAATGCATTCCAGCTTTGAAAGTCGGCACTAGCTGATATTTACGCTCATATTTGGCTTTTATCAATTCCATTTGATCGACAATATCCCAAAAACACTGAATGCAATGGCCATTTTCCAGTCCATCATCAATTGGCCAGGTAACTACCACCTCATCGCCCACATATTGATAAATCTGCCCTTTGTTTTTTTCAATGGCCGGAGCTATATCAGTAAAAAAATCATTGAGTAGTTCAAAATACCGGGCATGACCCAAAGCTTCAGCAATGCTTGTAGAAGAAATAAGGTCGAGAAACATGAAAATACGCGTAACCTCAGCATAAGGAATAGCTGGTGGTGGTGTTGAAACCATCAACTGGTCCTTGATCTCCATTTTCACAGGATCTAAAGCCATAGCGGCAAAAATGGTATTGACCAATTTGGTATTGTCCCATGGTTTTACAATAAAGTCCAAGGCTCCTTCTTTTATAGCTTTTATGGCCAGATCTATGTCACCATATGCCGTCATCATAATTACGCGCGTATTCGGAGAGCTTGCCTTTATTTTCCCTAATACCTCAAATCCCTCCTGTCCGCTTGTCACTCCCGCTGTATAGTTCATATCGAGCAAAACAACATCAAAATGATGCTTCGATAATAGCGTATCGAGATCTTGGGGTGAATTGAGTGTGGTTATTTCAGAAAAATGTCTCTTTAAAATAAATCGAGCAGCCAGCAAAACATCTTTGTCGTCGTCAATAAGTAAAATACTTGAAGTTCGCCCGGACATATCGAAAAGTCTTTATGTAAAAAATGCAACCGTCCTCCTGAGAATGGAATCCTTTGTAAAGATCGCTTATAGTTTTATCAAAATAAATGTCTGGGCGGTCAAAACTCTTTATAGCTCCTGAATATTATTCTGATTTTGTTTCATTAGGCTCTGAATTGCTTCCAGCTCTTGGATATCGAAGATTTTCTACCAGTTCGCGAATGTATAATGGCGGAGCGGGTGTAAATTTTGAAATAATGCCAGCAACAGCAAAATTAATCAGCATACCCAAAGTACCTATGCCTTCGGGTGAAATACGCCACCAGAGGTTCTCGGGAGTATTGAGTTCGGGATGCAGAATCTTAAAATAAATGATATAAGAAGAAGTAAACACCAAACCTGCTACCATACCAGAAATAGCTCCGTATTTGTTCATTCGCTTACTGAAAATGCCCAGAATAATGGCTGGAAAAAAGGACGATGCTGCCAGACCAAAAGCAAAAGCGACTACTTCGGCCACAAAGCCAAAATTCATAATACCAAAAAAGCCTGCAAAACCTACTGCTACAGCTGCAGACATTCTGGCTACTATCAACTCGCCTTTATCATTGATGTCGGGAAACCAGTTCCGCTTAAACAAATCATGTGCAACAGAGGTCGAGACCACAAGTAACAAACCGGCAGCAGTGGATAATGCAGCGGCAAGGCCTCCGGCTGCCACTAATGCAGTAACCCAGGCAGGCAGATTGGCGATTTCGGGATTGGCGAGCACCATAATATCGCGATCAATGTACAACTCGTTAGATTCAGGATCATTGGTATACTGTATAAGGCCGT